>CALZJE010000102.1 GCA_945787715.1 uncultured Ectothiorhodospiraceae bacterium
ATAAGCAAGGCCGAATTCGTTTGAGCATGAAAGCTGTCGATGCTGAATAAATAATATTCCATCGATAAAAAAACCGCAGCTTAGACTGCGGTTTTTTTTGTCAACAAAAAAGTTGCTCTTGGCTTTTATTAGTTCAACTACGCGTAAACGCTAATTCCTAACGTTTTATCAACGTTTTCCTTATTTTCCAAATTATCATAATCTGAATATTGCTTAAGTGCGTGGTTAGCACGATAACCCAGATATTCCTTAAATGCGTGGGAAGAGCGTGATGATTTAGAATCTGAAAATTCAATAACATTAGCTACAGGTACAACATTTTCATCACTAGTAAGATCTCTAGGAAAATCACTTTTTTCAGTTTTGTTATTCGTTGGTGTGTTTGAACGTCTATTCTTAGAGGAATAAATATCATATAAAGCGTGGTTTGTGTTTGAAACAATCACAAATAATGTGGACCTAGAGCTGTTTGAAAGTTAATCATAAGAGAAAAAAATTGTTATGTGAGAGTGTAAGGTATTTTACGAAACGATTGGGTGGGCCCACAGGGCTAATATATTCACTAAATATCGTTGAAAATCCTACACTCTCACAGGAAACACATTAAAGTTAAATATGAATAAAACACAAATTGGTTAACGAGATCATGTACGCGCTAAATCCTCCTAATGTTTGATTATATGTAATCAACAAACAACATTTGATAAACATTATTTAATAATGATTATCTATTCTAATTTTAGCTGAAAATGAAACGTTGTCCAGGTGATTGCAAAATATTTAAGTTTTAGTTGTAACATCAAAAAGATACTCTATAAAAATAATTTATTCTTGGAAGTTATATGATTTATCAAATCCTATTGCTGATGTCAGGTTTTTAGCATTTGTTAATATACTATTTCTCAAATTAGCTCCACGGAAGTCCGCTTTAAATATGTCCGCATAACTAAAATCAGCGTCTGTAAGATCAGTCATAATAAAACTCGTCCATTTAGATTTAGTGTTTTTAAAATCACCTACTTGAACTGAAGCGCGTAAAAAGCTTGACCGAGAAATATTACTTTTTGTAAAGGTTGATTTATCTAATGTTGAATAATCAAATTTACTGAATTCCAGATTAGAGTTAGTGAAATTAACATCTTTAAATTCAGATTCTTCTAAAATTGATTCTTCCCGAAAAATCACAATCTAAAATTGTGGAGTTAATCAGGCGTAATCCAATGCTCACTGTGTTGTGAAAATTGATTTGAGAGAATTTGGCTTTTGTGGCTTTGACATTTGTAAGGTTCGTATTAGATAAATTTATATTGTTAAGGGTAGAATAGCTAAAGTCTCCTCGCTCCATACTCGAACCAGAAAAATCACTATTTTCTATTTTACTGCCTATCCATTTGGTGTAGCGTAAGTCGGTGTTTGTGATGAACGACTGAGTAATTGACGCATATTGTATTTGTGCACTTTTTATTTTTGATTGTATAAAAGTGACGTTATTTAATTTTGCATCATTAAAAGTCGAAAATTCAAGATTGCTTAAATAAAAAAGTGTGTCAGATAATGAGGCGTTGGAAAAATTAGCACGTTTAAGATTAACGTTGACGAATCGTGTGTTATTGAAGCTGGCATTTGAGAGATCTGCGCCAGAAAGATCGATATTGATCAGAATTGCATTATCAAAGTTGGCATTGTTGAAACGGCTTGCATGAAGAATGGAGTCATTTAATTCAGCTGAAGAAAAATTACTTTTATCAAACGAGTTAAAGGAAAGGTCGGTGTCGCTAATTATTTTATGATTAAAATCGAAGGATCTTAAGTCATGTAATATGAGTTTTCGAGGATTTTCTTGATCATATAATTGCTCATTAGAAAATAGAATTTTGTCGACATCTTCTTGACTAATTTTATTTTTGTTTTCAAGTGGATCTGGTGTGCTTGCACACGCGCTTAGCAAACTTAGCAAAAGAAAAACAAATAGTTGAATGTTTTTAATCATGAGTTAACCACTAAATATGGCATTCCGAAGAAGAATAGTATAATAATTATCTTCATCCTCCTATTTCTCCTTAACGCCAGCCTTTTTAGCAACATTGTTTCTTATGTATACGGGTAATGCTTGGTCTGCAGATAACAGATCTTTATTAAACCATTTTTTTACTGCGAGCTGTGCTATCTGTTCTGCAGAAGGCAAGGCCTCCGAATAGATGAAAGAAATATTTTTCTCTTGTATTAATGGAGACATCTCTTTTTCGTACACTTTCCAACCAGAACCAATGGCGACAATCTCTGAATCACTTGAGGAAAACACTGTGTTAGGTTTCCCAACTTGCTCGCTATTAGTTGCTATTAATGAGTCACTATCATGAAGAGAATACTCTGCCCAATATACTTCGCTCATTCTAGCATCAATCGCTGAAATCACCGTTGAGTTAGGGTGTTTTAAAAGTGCCAGGTATGCCAAGGATTCCAAAGTAGATATTCCAATTACCGGCAGATCTGCACCAAAAGCGATACCCTGAGTGACGCCAGCGGCAATACGCAAACCAGTAAATGATCCTGGGCCCTGGGCAAATGCAATGGCACTTAAGTCTTTAACAGTGATACTTGCTTGTCGTAACAAATCCTCACACATAGGAAGAATTAATTCAGCGTGTTTTTGAGGGGCGATTTCAAAACGTACATCAATCTTGTTGTCGATCAACAAAGCAGCAGAACAAGCTTCTGTTGAGGTATCTAATGCGAGTATTTTCAATTTGTCTCTCTTTAAAAATAAAGTCTGATGCGATGTATTTATAATAAAGTGTATTTTGATTTAGGCAGGGTGATCAAGCGTGTTTTTTGTTCTTATCTTATTTATTGGGGAGGATGATTAATTGGTATTGTTTGCAATCGAACCATTTTTATTATCCCAAACTAATGTTGAGATCTTTTTGAATTTGGCTAGTGACATTGCGCCGCGTTTATTTCGATTGCTGGATTTGTTTTCATTGAGTGCGTCTATAATGATATCTCTATTCGCTTCAAATATTTCAATCGCATCATAGTTTTCGTCCATAATAACCAATACTACGCTGTCCCATTCTTGCTCTATTTTCAGCTGTCCAATGCGTTGCCCTGATTTCTTTTCGTCGAAAACAGCTCTGCCTTTGATTTGCACACGCTTACCTTCACGAACGCCTTTGCCAATAGCATCATACCCACTAGGGCGGTCATGACAAAGTTCGAGGTTGAGTTTATCTGCGGCGTCAAATTCAGCGATTTCGCTACTAATACCCAAAGGTTTTCCCGTAGTCTTACGGTACTGAGCTGCTAATCGTCTGGCTTCTGAAATTAATTTTTCGGTGGAATAAACACTCATTGGTAAAAAAGAAAGATATCCTAACGGTTTTAATAAAAGCGAATCTTACCATTGAATTCATATTTAGGCATTTATTTAGGATGAATTCAATATCTTACAATGTTTTATAACGGTTACTTATAGAAAGATCTGAATAAAAGCGTGTGAAGGTTAATGTTTAGTCGATGCTGGCGTGAACTGAGAATGGTAGTGCTGCGTTCCCTAAATACAGTTATGAACGACGTTTACCACCAGTGCTATTACTGCTTTAAGCGTTAGGTAATTTTCTGGCCTTTGGTCAGCGCTGTAAGCTTAAAGCAAAAACATGCTGCTTTTTTTCCGTTTTTGCTTCTTCTTCAAGCTTAAAGCGTTGGCCAAAGGCCAAAAAATCACTTAAAGCCTAACGCATTAGCTAATATTAAATAGACAGAATTCGCAACTGTACTTAACGGACGCAGCAGTAGTGTACTGTTCCATGATAAAATAAGAATCTTTTGCGATTACCAAAAGTTATGACTCTCACTGAAAAAACACCTTACGAAATAATAGGTGGAGATAAAGCCATTCGAGAACTTGTCGTCAGGTTTTATGAATTAATGGATACATTACCAGAAGCCCGCGCATTGCGTGAGATTCACCCAAAAGATTTAAGCGGCTCCATAGATAAACTTTACAAGTTTCTTTCAGGTTGGTTAGGTGGCCCCGATCTCTATATCAATGAGTATGGGCATCCGAGATTGCGAGCACGGCACTTGCCTTTTGCTATTGATGAAAAACAGCGAGATCAGTGGTTGCTCTGTATGTTTAAGGCAATGGACGAGTTAAATGTCGATTCAGCTTTGCAGCAACACCTCAGGCAAGCATTTACCCAGACGGCTGATCATATGATCAACCGGCAGGCATTGAATATGACTAACTCCCAATAAAATCAGCGGCCAATTTACAGCGTTTTTCGTAAGCTTCTCTAGCAATAGCAACATCTTCAAGAAAGTAGGGCAGTTCTTTAAGTAATAGTGCTTGAGGGCCATCCACCAATGCGGTCTTAGGATCGGGGTGAAAATCAACGAGTACCATATTCGCCCCAGCGATTACACCTTGAGCCGTGACATGCATGACATCCATGAGATGATCAGGCGTCTGAGCACGTGAACCGACTGAGTGGGATGGGTCTATGCAAATGGGCATTCTGGTTAAACGTTTAACAACCGGCACATGACTAAAATCCACCAGATTTCTGTGCGGATCACCCATGTTGGTTTTCATGCCTCGCAAGGCAAAAATTACATGACTGTTTCCTTCGCTGGCAAGATATTCTGCAGCGTTTAATGATTCCTCTAATGTGATGCCAAAACCACGTTTTATCAGCACAGGGAAACGGTTTTGTTTGCCCACGGCTTTGAGTAATTCAAAGTTTTGTGTGTTTCTTGTGCCTATTTGTAACATAACCCCGGTAGGATTCCCGGTCTGTTCCAGAGCCTCTTTTATCTCTTTAATGTGGCTATCATGGGTAATCTCCATGGTGATCACTTTGATGCCGTATTTGCCAGCAAGTTCGAATACAAAGGGCAAGCATAAACGACCGTGTCCCTGGAAGGCGTAGGGACTGGTTCGTGGTTTATAGGCTCCCATGCGTGTACAGACCTGTCCATTTTCCTGTAAAGCCTTCATCATTTCTTCGACATGTTTTGCATTGTCCACAGCACACAAACCTGCAAATACATGTAAGTTATCCTGTCCAAATTTTACACCGTTATAGGTAAAAGACGAACCGCGCTTGTCACCCTCATGTCGACCAAGAACCCGATAATCCTGTGAAACCCGTACAACATTTTCGACACCAGGTAAATCGCGCATCTCCTCAACGTTTAAGCTATTGGTTTTGCCGATTAAATAAACTTCGGTAAGATGATGTTCTTCTCCCTGAACATTATGAATGCGTGCTTCTACACCCGGTAGCGATCCAAGATAGCCCATCAATTGCACATATTTTTGATCTTTGACGCTGATATTTGGAGCAAGGATAAGAATCATATTTTTTTCCTTAAAATTAAACGGGCTAAATATCTAATAATAGACGAAAAAATGAAGCTAATTCTATTCCAGTAAAAAGAATCTTGAGAAACACAGTCAGCTACGTTATGGTAGCCACCCACAAGGAGTTTGTCCGAGAACAGAGAGCCTGCTTTTGCAGGATCAAAAACCGGTCGATTCCCAATCTCGGACAGGTTCCTAGGACATCAGTGAGTCAAATAACAAAAACAACTTTGCTGTTTTCACAAACCTTTTGGAAGGAGAGAAAATGCGAACCGGTACTGTGAAATGGTTTCACCGTAGTCAAGGATATGGTTTTATCAGCCCTAACGATGGAAAAGACGATGTTTTTGTATTTTATCCCAGCATTGAGACTGAAGGTGATCAAGTGTTAAACCACGGCCAATCCGTAACCTTTGAATGTGCGGAAAGTGCGCAAGGTAGGCATGCCACACGTGTCATTGTTAATTAAAATAGTGGCGCTACAGAATTAGAAAAAGGGAGTTTTTCAACTCCCTTTTTCTTTATCCAAATACTCATTAATTTTATTCTGCATTAAAACCTAAGTGCACACTTTTGTGGTTATAATCGATACGTCACATCTAACATGAAGCTACGTCCTGCGCGTGGATGATCATTGGGTACACCATCGGGTAATGAAGGATCTACATAGTCTTCATCCAGCAAATTGAATATTGACGCTCGCAATTCTAATCCCGGATAAAATGATTTTCCGATGATTGCCATATCTAGCAATTTATATTTGGGTAAACCAGGCCGATCATCACCATCTGCACGTGGTCGGGAGCTGCTTCCAAATAAATTAAAATTAACATCAAAATATCGAGTTAAACTCAAATCTGCTCCAATGTTTGCTTTGTGTCGGGACACATCAGGTATGGCATTTCCCGTATCGCTATCTTCAGCATCCTGAAATGTATAATTACCATAGAATCGAGCAATATTATCCAGCCGCCAATCTGCTTCTAGTTCCACCCCCTGAACCTCAATACCACCTTCATTCTGATTTTTAATGGGTGAAGGTTTAATCACGTTATCAACTACATTATTAAAATAGGTAGCGCGGGCATCAATATTGTTTGCGTTATACCCCAAACTGAATTCAGTTGTTTTCATGGTTTCTGGATCAAGATCATTATTTCCTTCAACCACTGGATTATTAGCATTATATAATTCAGTGAATGTAGGTGCGCGAAATGCGGTACCGTAAAGTGCTTTAAAATCCCAGTTGTCGAATAACTGCCAGACTAAAGCACCCCGTGGATTTGTTGTGCCACCGAAGTCAGAGTATTGGTCATGCCGAACACCCACGGTAATATCTACTGCGTCAGTGACTGACCAAACATCTTGAATATAAAGTGCAATAATATTTCGAGTGGTTTTCGATGCATCAATAAAATTACCAATCGCAGTATTATCCTGAACGGAAGGAAGTGGAACAAAAGTCAAAGGGTGAAAATTGGTAGCATGTTTTGTATCATAAAGGTCATGTTTTTCTGCCCTTGCACCTAACGTCAACAGGTGAGAATTAATGGGCATATAGTCAAGTTGAAATTCGGCACCGATAATTTCTGATTTACCACTGGGGTTGCCAATCATTCCATCAACATAGGTCCACAAAAGCGAACCATCTGCGGGATTAAAAAAAGGCGTTCCTTCTGGAAGGAGTTCTACATAATTGTTTTTCGAAATTTTATCAAAAAAGCCACTGGCAGAAACCGATAGATTTTCATTAAATTCGTGCGTGTAGGAAAGTTCGCTGTACAAATGCGTACTTTTAAAATCATTGTCATCGCCAAGCGCAGACAACATACCAATATAAGCAGATTCGTCACGATTAATATAGCGTGTATTCCAAGTGAAATCGTTGAACTTTATTTTTAACCCAGTATCAATATTTTGTTTATGCAAATTCGTTTTTCCGGAATTGCCTACCGCGTCTGGCGATACTTTTTGAGCCGGGCCATCAGTTTTCATTACGTCAGCAAAATAACTAATATCGACCTGGTTAAATTCTTTGCCGACTTGAACATTAATGCGCTTCGTGTCAAAACTTCCACCACTGGCTGTAATAATTAGTCCATCGATATCTTCTGCGTTCTTGGTTACGATGTTAATAACACCTACAAAAGCATTGGAGCCATGTAATGCTGAGCCTGGCCCGCGAATAATTTCAATACGCTTAATATTATCCAGGCTTATTTGATTAAACCCCCAACTGGAACTGTTATACAACACATCATTAACCGAGTGGCCGTCAATCAGCATTTTCACTTTTTCAGAATTTATCGTACTGATTCCTCTAACCTCAGTCTGCATTAATCCGTAACGACTAATAGAAGCACCAAACCCAGGGACACGCTGCAATACATCATATAAGTTGCGTGCACCACTCTTGCGGATTTCTGAACTCGTTATAACCGATACAATCGCTGGTGCTTTATCGGCAGATTGCAGTTGATTACTGGCAATCTCAATCAATTCCTCTTCTTCAAAAAATAGGTCCAATTCATCCATGTCTTCATTATCATCAGCAACCGCAAGAGGTAGAGCTAAAATAAATGTGCAGATTAGTATTAATATCCGTGTCTTATCTATGAACATTTGAGATACCTAAATAATAGTGAATCATCATTGATTCGAATCATTTTGCAGAAAATGCGCCAATGATGAAGAAAGGGAAAGGTAATGTTAGAAAATAAAAATTTGGATTTTCACAATTTATTTTATTTTCTCTACATCTATTTAGAAAAAAAATAGGGGTATGGGAAAAGAGCAAGCTGTAAAACCTGCTCTCATGAAACGTAGTTACAGTCGATAAGTCACGTCAAGCATGAAACTACGGCCTGCACGGGGATGATCGTTGGGAATACCATCAGGAAGAGAAGGATCGACATGATTCTCATCAAGCACATTGAACACCGAAGCTCTTAACTCCACGCCTGGATAGAAAGATTTACCGATGATTGCTATATCTAACAGACTATATTTTTTCAATGCAGGTCGACCATCACCTTCTGCGCGTGGACGGGAGCTGCTGCCAAATAAATTAAAATTAACATTTAAATAGCGGCCTAGACTCAAGTCTGCGCCAATATTCGCTTTATGCCGAGATACATCCGGCAATGCTTTGCCGGTTTCACTATCTTCAGCATCTTGAAAAGTATAATTGCCATAAAATCTTGCAACATCATATATTTCAAGTTCTGCCTCAAGTTCAACACCCTGTACATCTGCTCCCCCTTTATTTTCGTTTATTATTGGATCTGGCAGGATTTTGTTTTCAAAGGTAATATTAAAATAGGTGGCGCGAGCCTGGAGATTCTCTTTGTTAAAACCCAAACTAAGCTCTGCGGTTTTCATAGTCTCTGGATTTAGATTTTCGTTACCTTTGACCACTGCGTTGTTTTTAATATATAGCTCGTTAATCGTGGGGGCTCGGAATGCTGTGCCATATAGTGCTTTCAGATCCCAGTCTTGCAGGAATTGCCATACGAACGCGACACGAGGATTAGTAGTGCCGCCAAAGTCGGAGTAATTATCGTGACGAACGCCCAAAGTCATATCGATGGTTTCCGTCACTGACCAGACATCCTGTAAATATAGGGCGACAATGTTACGATTGGCTTTCGATTCATCAATCCAGCCCCCAAGGTGGGTGGTTTCTTGAACAGAATCCAATGGCGCACCTGTTAATGTGTGAACATTTGAAACAGCTTTAGCATCACTCAGTTCGTGTTTTTCAGCTCTGGCTCCAATCGTCAGCAAATGGTTTTCTTTGGTTTTGTAGTCTAGCTGTACTTCAGCACCCAGGATTGTTTCCTTGCCACTGGGATTAGCAATCATACCGTCATCAAACCAAGATGTGCCTGTAAATGGAGTAAAGCCTTCTGGATAGAGTTCCAAATAATTGCCCCGCGATACTTTGTCAATAAATCCCGTAGCTGAAACAACCAGGTCTTCATTGATGCTATGGCTATAGTTCAGCTCGCTAAAAAAGTCTTGGTTATCAAATTTATTCTCATCACCCAGTATTGATAATGCGCCAATGTAAGCGCCTCGCTGCGTATCAATAAAGTGCGTATTCCAGCTAAAATCTTTGTATTTTATCTTTAATCCTGTTTCTAGTCTTCGTAATTTGAGATCGGTATTACCAGTCCGTCCTATTACATCGGGTGACACGGTGCGATGCGATCCATTTGTATCGTAAACATCTATAAAATAACTTGCATCAATATTATTGAAACGTTTTCCAGCTTGAACATTTACGTGTTTTGTATCGAAATTTCCACTGCCTGCAGTTATTATCACGCCATCGATATCTTCCGCTTCGTTAGTTACAATATTAATTATGCCCACAAAGGCATTGGAACCGTGTAATGCGGAACCTGGACCGCGAATAATTTCAATCCGTTTTATATTGTTCAGACTAAGGCTATCCGGTCCCCAAGTGAAACTATTATCCAGTACGCCATTGGTGGAATGTCCATCAATCAGCATTTTTATTTTTTCTGAATGTATTGTTTTTATACCTCGTACTTCTATCATATGTTTTCCATAACGGGCCATAGACACACCAAAACCTGGCACACGCTGCAACACCTCATATAAGCTACGAGCGCCACTCTTGCGTATTTTCTCTGCCGTTATGACAGATACAATTGCAGGTGCTTTATCTGCTGTCTGCAATTGATTGCTGGCTATTTCAATCAGTTCCTCTTCTTCAAAAAATCTTCAAAAAATAGGTCCAATTCATCAAAATCTGCATCATCTTCCATTTCCATAGCAACAGACGGAAACACAAAACACATCAGATTAATCAAC
Source organism: uncultured Ectothiorhodospiraceae bacterium (assembly GCA_945787715.1). Taxonomy (GTDB): domain Bacteria; phylum Pseudomonadota; class Gammaproteobacteria; order S012-40; family S012-40; genus CALZJE01. The sequence continues at coordinate 10,208 of CALZJE010000102.1, forward strand.
ATTAACATCCGTGTAACAATGTGTAACATAAATGACACTCCTATGATGTCAGTTTATTGATAATCTGGATGTCCAGCAGTACGTGTGCCAGGAGATACATTGGTGGGATAAATATGTATCGTTATACGTAAATGTTTCTCTATTTTTTCGGAGGTCGTACGGGAGGAGGGGCTCGTTAGCCATAGCTGTTAAATCCAATCGATGATTGTGCAACTATGAAATGAAATACAACTACTAATCGATGATATGTTTAATATGAATATTAAATATTAGAACTAATAGTTTAATAAGCAGACCGGATAAAGGTCTGCTCATTGGAATATTCTTAAATGCGGTAGGTGATATCAAGCATGAAGCTACGCCCAGCACGGGGGTGATCGTTGATTACCCCACCGAGTGATGAAGGGTCGACATAATCCTCATCCAGTAAATTAAATATAGAAGCTCTTAACTCCAATCCAGGGACAAACGACTTGCCGATAACAGTCATATCTACTAACTTATGACCGGGTACCGGTCCCCGGGTATCTCCATCAGCTCGTGGACGAGAGCGGGTGGCAAATAAATTGAGATTAACATCCAGATATCGTCCTAAACTAACATCAACCCCCACATTTGCCTTTTGCTTGGCGACATCAGCGAGTGCATTGCCAGTCTCACTATCTTCAGCATCCTGGTGAGTATAATTTGCATAAAGTCTGGCGATGTCTTGCCATTTCCATTCGCCCTCAAGTTCAACACCCTGGACATCAGCACCGCCTTTGTTTTGGTATTCGCGTTGTGTTGTGCCTGGGCTAGCAACAGGCAGGATTTTGTCCTTAAGGCTATTATTAAAATAAGTAGTGCGGGCTTGGAGATTGTCTTTTTTAAAACCCAGACTCAACTCTGTAGTTTGTATGGTTTCCGGTTTAAGATCATCATTACCTTTAATCGTTGGATTATTAGCGATATACTGCTCGGCAAACGTGGGTGAGCGGAATGCCGTGCCATAAAGTGCTTTGATATCCCAATCCTCTAAGACTTGCCAGACTAACGCTGCACGTGGATTTGTCGTGCCGCCAAAGTCAGAATAATTATCATGACGAACGCCTAACGTCATATCCATGGTTTCTGTAACTGACCAGATATCTTGTAAATAAACAGCAATAATGTTGCGGTGTGCATTAACTTCATCGATCCAGTTACCGTTGGCCGAGTTGTCTTGCACAGAAGCCTGTGGTGCGCCTGTTACTGGGTCAAAATTTGTCAGGTGTTTTGTGTCATAGAGTTTGTGTGTTTCTGCTCTGGCACCCAGTGTCAGCAAATGATTGTTGACGGTCTTGTAGTCGAGTTGTATCTCCGAACCCAGAATTCTTGACTTACCACTGGGGTTACCAATGAAGCCATCATCATACCAAGGTGTGCCCAAAAAAGGAGGGTAGCCTTTCGGATAAATTTCAAAATAATTATCCCGCCATTCACTATCGATATAACCTTTAGCGGAAACTGTCATATTGTCATCAATATTGTGTGTATAGCTTAGTTCGCTAAACAGGGAATTAGTGTCGATATCATTCTCATCCCCCAGTGCTGATATTATACCGATATAAATATCTCGATTATAATTTGCATAACGCGTGTTCCAGCTAAAATCGCTGTATTTTAATTTGAGTCCCGTATCGAGTTTTTGGCCACTTAAATCGGATAAACCAGAATTTCCGATAATATCAGGCGAAATAGTACGTTGCGGGCCATCAGTTTCAAAGGCATCAATAAAATAGCTCACCTCTAATTTATCAAAACGTTTTCCTGCTTGAACATTAATCTTTTTTGTGTCGAAATTACCCATGCTTGCGGTTACTATTAGGCCATCGATATCTTCAGCATTTTTTGTCACAATATTAATTACGCCAACAAAGGCATTGGAGCCGTGCAATGCCGAGCCTGGGCCACGAATGATTTCAATTCGTTTGATATTATCCACACTGAGATTATCTAGATTCCATGTGAAACTGTTATATATTACGCCATTGGCAGAATGACCATCGATCAACAATTTTACTTTTTCAGAATGCTCTGTTTTTATGCCGCGTACCTCAATCATCTTTTTTCCATAAAAATGTAAGGATGTGCCAAAACCTGGAACCCGACGCAGAACATCATGAATGGTACGCGCGCCGCTTTTACGTATTTCCGATCCGCTAATAACTGATACAATCGCCGGTGCTTTATCAGCACTCTGTAACTGATTACTGGCAATCTCAATCAATTCCTCTTCTTCAAAAAAGAGATCCAGTTCATCCATGCTTTCTTCATCTTCCGCTACAGCACAGGGTATAATGAAAAATATTACACATGTCAGTAATAAGTTTGTTTTGGCGATTAGTAAGTATCGCCGTTTTTCTGATAAGGGCTCAATTACAATAACTTTGTGGATCGTTTTAAGTTTTCCTAGCAGAAAAATTATTTACCTTTTGTTGGATTGACCTTTAAGTAACTCGGTAAAGTCGTCAGCTGCTAATGGTCGGCTAAAAAGAAAACCTTGCATAAAGTCACACTCTGATTTAATTAAATAATTTTGTTGTTCATCAGTTTCAACACCTTCTGCCAGCACATTAAGTTTAAGCTTATGTGACATGGCTATGATTGCTTCAACAATGGCAGCATCATTTGAGTCTGTGGTGATGTCATTCACAAATGATCGGTCGATTTTAACGGTATGTATGGGGTAGTGTTTGAGATAACCTAAGGAAGAATAACCCGTTCCAAAATCATCTATGGCCAATTGAATTCCCATTTCCCGCAATTGATTGAGAATTTTCAATGAATGCTCTACATCGCTCATTACGACAGCTTCTGTTAACTCAAGCTCTAAGCCATCGGCCGCTAAATTTGTCTCAGTCAGAATTTTTCTAACAAGTTTAACTAGGTTGTTTTTATGAAAAATTTGATCTGATAAATTTACCGCAACCCTGATAGGTGGCAATCCCAGTTTTCGCCACTGAACATTCTGCTCACAAGCTGTTTTTAATACCCATTCATCAATTGTTGCAATCAGTCCGGTTTCTTCTGCAATGGGAAGAAAATCCGCAGGTGAAATCATGCCTCTTTCCGGGTGTTCCCAACGAACGAGAGCTTCGACACCAATAATTATGTTTGTTTGGATATCGATTTGAGGTTGGTAATGAACACGCAATTCGTCTCTTTCGAACGATCTTCGCAACGCGCTTTCGAGTGTCAAACGATCAGCTGTTTGTGCTTCTAACTCAGGCGAATACATTTGATAATTATTCTTACCTTTATCCTTTGCACAATACATAGCGACATCAGCTTGCTTTAGCAGAACATTAGGATCTCCACCATCATCAGGAAAAATACTGATGCCAATGCTGGCAGTGACAAAAACTTCATGACCTTCCAGCATCAGAGGGTCACTGATTCGGTCAATAATTTTCTGTGTGATTTTACCCACATCTTCCGGCTTCGCGAGATCAGTCAACAGGATCACAAACTCATCACCACCCAGACGGGAAACAGTATCTCCCGCCCTTATAGATTCCTGGAATCGAGATGCAATTGTTTTTAACAAATGATCGCCGACGTTATGGCCCAAAGTGTCATTAATTATTTTAAAACGATCCAGGTCGCAAAATAACACAGCAACTGATCGCTTGTGCCATGGTGCGCGAGTCAAAGCCTGGGTTAATCGATCCATTAGTAAAACACGATTGGGAAGATCTGTGAGTGCATCATAGTTTGCTAAGTGACTTAAATATTCCTCTGATTTTTTTCGTTTAGTGATATCTCGAAAATAAACTGATATCCCATCGTTACCCGGGTAAATTTGTACCTCAAGCCAAATACTTAATAATTCATACTCACCTTCACAACTGACCGAGGCTTTTTCGATCAGCGCTTTTTCCATGGCTTCTTTAAACCAGCTGGCAATACTTGGTAGGTTTTCAACCAGATTATTTCCTAATAAGGCGTCTCGATTAGCTTGTAAAATACGTTCAGCTTGTTGATTAATATAGGTTGTACAACCTTTTTCATCCAACGCAAAAAAAGCATCACTGATGCTTTCAAGAATATTTACAATTCGTTTATTAGATTCTGTTAACTCGGCAATTGCTTCGGCGCGTTCCTGTTCAAGTTTATAAACTTTTATCGCATGGTTTAAACTGTGCGAAAGATTTTCGGCGGACATTTCTCCTTTAGGTAAATAGTCTGTAGCACCTGCTTGCATCATTTCTACTGCTAGACGCACATCTCCATGACCAGTTAGCATGATGATTGGCGTTTCTATTCCGTCGGCACGAGCTGCTTTAAGAATTTCTAGTCCGTTACTGTCGGGTAAAAAATAATCGAGAAATGCACAATCAAATGCACTTTCTTTGAGTATTTCAAGGCCCTGCTTACCATCACTCGCTTCGGTAATTGCTAATTTGAATCCCGCCGTTTTTAAAAAACGACGAACGCTCATGCGATCAACGTCATCATCATCAATGACAAGAATATTGAGTTTATTGTCCACTATCATTCCTAGGGTAATTCAATGAGATTCCAATAAACCTCAAGTACTGACACTGCTTCCATGAATTTTTGGGGTTCAACAGGTTTGAGAATATAACCAGCTACATTTAGATTATAAGCGGCCACTTTATCGCGCTCTTCATTAGAAGTTGTTAACACGACAACGCTGATACATTTAAACTCGGGATCTTCACGTATCGCGTGCAAAAATTCTATACCATTCATTTTGGGCATATTTATGTCTAGCAAAATTATCTTTGGTGTAGGTGATATTTTTTCTCTATCTTCACCACGTAACATTGCCAATGCATCCAATCCATTTTCTGCAACATAAAGTGGATTAGTAATATTTGCTTTTTTAAAAGCACGTTTTACATTCATGGCATCGACTTCATCGTCTTCAACCAATAGTATACTTATACTGTTATCCATCACTGTGTATCCTCTTCCTTTATATATTTTGGCCAGGTAAAAAAGAAAATGGCACCTTGTCCTTCTTCCGATTTCACACTGATCTGGCCACCCTGATCTTCTATAATTTTCTTAACTAAAGTTAGCCCCACACCAGTGCTTTCTTTTTTATCTTTTGCGTTAAGTGTTTGGAAGATGATAAAAACTTTATCATGGTATTCAGGCGCGATTCCCGGGCCGTTATCAGCAACCGAAAATCGATAATAGTCGCCCTCATCAGAGACATTAATATCCACTTGACCATCCTGATCGCGGCGATATTTAATGGCATTACTAACGAGATTTGAGAAAACTTGCCCCATTCGCACTTTGCATGCTGTCACCACGGGCATTGTTGAACTAATATTGATTTTAAAGTCTTTAGGTACCGGCATTGAATCGATAACTTCTGACAATAATTTTTGTACATCAACTTCACGTACGTTTTGTTCAGAGCGGCCAATTCTCGAATACTCCAATACACCGTTTATCAACGCTTCCATGCGTTTCACCCGAGCGTGTAACAACTTCATGTTGTTTTGGGTATCCTCTTCCAACTTGTCTTCCAGATCTTCTTCGATCCATTCCGCCAGATTTGATATAGCTCTTAGTGGGGCTTTTAAATCATGGGAAACAACGTAGGCAAATTGGTCTAGCTCTTGGTTGGATCGTTCTAACTCTTGGTTTTTACGCTGTAAATTCTCTTTTGCCTGTAAATGCTCGCTAATATCTCTACCTAAATAAGCAGCTCCCATGACATTTTTATCTGTGTCAAATAGTAGCGCACTGGAGAAATGAACTGGAATTTCACGTCCGTCTTTGGTGATACAATTAGCTTCACATCCACATAAAGTTTGTCGATCTTTAAATCCTAGACAAGGATTCGCGCTATTCATATCAGGCGCAAATAATTCGGTAAATTTTTTACCAATCAACTCGTCACAACTGTAACCAAATAATGCCGTGCTAGCTTGATTAACTTTTAAGATTTTACCACCTTGATCAAGTACCAAAAGTGATTCACCCATAGAAGCCAGAATATTTTCAATATAATTTATGGAAACAGTCGTTTCACTTAGCGCGCTTCCCATTTTATTGAAGGCAGTCGCTAACTTTCCAAATTCATCGCTGGAGTTAATCTTTACCTTCGTATCGAGATGTCCTTTACCAATTTCTGTGGCAGCATTTGCTAAAGCACAAATAGGCTTAGACAATAAACGTGATATTAACAAACTAAAAAACATTCCGAGCGAGAATACTACAACGCTAGCAATATTAACTTTTACAAAGCCAGATTCTATCGTTTGAGCAACAAGTGATTGTTTTTTCTGTAGCTCTACATGTTCATGATGTGTTGCATCATCAATTGCTTGTAAAAATTTATTTTTTGCTTCCTCCAACGTTGCTCGGACCGACAACAATTTATTGCCTGCGATACCTTGATTATATAACTCAAGCAATTCATTACTAATGCTAAGGATCTCCGCACTGGATTTTTTGATATTTTCTACATATCCTATTTCATCAGGGAACAACTTGGCCATTCCTATTTCATAGTCTTGCAGTGTGTCGAGAAAAGGTGGAATTACTCTCTCGCGCAGCTCGGATACTTCTTCTTCGTAAATTTGAGATAACTCTTTTGATTTCGATTCTGCATGGATAAAACCCAGTTCGTTAATTGTCATGAGCATACGCATACCCTGAAAACCAACGTCTTTTGCCATGTGGATTACTGGAAGATGCTCTTCAATTACAGCGGTGTATTGTGTTTGAGTATTTTTTGCGACAGATAAGCTGACATAGCCCACCACAAATACAAGGCAACTAACAAGGCTAAAGCTTAAAATTAATTTTGTGGAAATTTTCAATGGTTTTACGACCTGCTTGAAATAATTTACCCAATAGAATTTCTCGATTTAACGACAAGTAACGCGATATCTTTAAAACATGTGGAACCGTTGCTAATGCAAAACTGAGCAAACGGTAAGCTTCAGAACATGACGAATTAACATTTCCTAAAACGATATGTTGGCATAACAACTGCTAGAATATTTTCCTTGCATAAAATATTGACATTTGAAAAGTGCGGATATTAAAGCGAATTAATTTGCTCTACAGGGTGCGTTAGTGGCCGCGATTGTCAGTTTTAGTGAGATTTCTCTAACAAAAGGTAATGTAATGGAATACATGAGGTCACTCGTTTTACTTTTGCTGCTGTTACCTCAATTAGCACTTGCACAAATAGATGTGCTGGAGGAAGACGAAGAACTTTCGTTATTTTTCGAAGAACACGAATTAACTGAAATTACCTCTGTTTCGAAAAAATCTCAAAAGCTCTCTGATGTACCAGCGGCAATATTTGTCATTACTCAGGAAGATATTCGACGCTCAGGGTCGA
>CALZJE010000103.1 GCA_945787715.1 uncultured Ectothiorhodospiraceae bacterium
GCACGACCAGTTTCTTGATAATACGCTTCGATACTCTTGGGCAAATTCAGGTGAGCAACAAATCTTACATCGGGTTTATCGATTCCCATCCCAAATGCGATGGTAGCAACGATAATGATGTTATCTTCTCTTAAAAAACGTGACTGGTTAGTTTTTCTCTCTTCATCACTCAAACCGGCGTGATAGGGCAGGGCCGTTCTACCTTTCGCAGCTAACCAGGCAGCGGTACTGTCTACTTTTTTTCGTGAAAGACAATAAACAATTCCGGCATCTTCAGGATGTTCACGTTGAATAAATTTCCAAAGCTGTTCCCGAGAATTTTGACCTTCCCCCACGGTATATCGAATATTGGGACGATCAAAACTGTTAAGGAAGGTGACTGCTGAATGCAGGTTAAGCTGGTTGATGATTTCCTGGCGGGTGCGATTATCAGCGGTAGCAGTTAGGGCCACTCTGGGCACCTGCGGAAAGTGTTCATGCAATATCGAGAGCTGTTGGTACTCTTTTCTAAAATCATGCCCCCATTGTGATACACAATGGGCCTCATCAATGGCAAACAGGGAAACTTCAACCCGTCTTAATAGATTTATCATGCGCGAGGAGAGTAAACGTTCGGGTGCGATATAGAGTAACTGATATTCACCGTTAATAAGCTTTCGCTCTGTTTCGTTGATCTCCTGACTATCCATACTGGAGTTCAGAAATGCTGCACTAATATTAAGCTGTTTGAGTGCATCTACTTGGTCTTGCATTAGAGCGATAAGTGGTGAGATAACAATACCGGTACCTGATCGAACCATTGCCGGGATTTGATAACATAAGGATTTACCACCGCCGGTCGGCATTAGCGTTAGAACATCTTTGCCTTCTACCAGAGAATTGATGATTTCGGCTTGATTGTGACGGAAATTTGCGTAGCCAAATGTGGTGGTTAATACTTCAAGTGGTGAAGGATTGCTCATTGGTAAAAAATTACTCAGATATCGTTTGCCAATATTTTACCAGTCTTTGAGCAGGAATTTAATTTAATTAGGCGGTTAATAAATATTCGAATGTAAAGTAGGGGAGGGATGAAAGTTTTATTGAGCCACAAGTTTAAAGACTAATTATCTGGGAGACTTGATTTTCTATTTCATTCTGGAACAGTAGTTCGTTTGCTTCTCTTAATCGGCGACATACTTCGCGTCCTAAATTCATTTGTAACAGGGCAAATTGTTTTACGTCGCGTTGGTAAATTTCATCAAAACAGTTTATGTCAATTTGTAGAGCAGTGCATTTATTTACACATTTAACACTCGCACTTCTCGGGTAATGATCAAGAATTGCCATTTCACCAAAGCAATCACCTTTATGCAGTTTCGTGACAGGGTATTGAGTATTGTTGCGGTTTTTGATGACCTCTACCTCTCCCGATACCAAGATGTACATATTTTCCGCGATATCATTTTCAATAAAAAAATATTGATTAGGTTCCTTTTGGATTAATAGCGCATCATTAAGTATTATATTGATAGTTTCTTGGTTAATACCACCAAAAATAGCGATATCACCTAACAGCTCTGAATAGATTTCATTCATGATATTAAACCTAAGTTGATCTTATTTATATAATACTAGGCAATGGTGGTTTGGTGTAAATAATAATTGAAAAGTGTAGACAGATCAATTCCTCAGATTATCTCTAAATTGAATCAATTAGTGATATCTCTGTGATAATTTGGTTATAACTTGTTGCTAGCATGTCTACTGGTGAAAAAAATAGGATTGCCTGAAAGACGATGCTTAAGACCTCAGTAAAATCACTTATCCTACTGCTGATAGCAAGTATGGGAGTTAATCAAACCCTGGCAAATGAAGTTCTTCAATTGTCTCAAGCTACTGGCAAGTTAATTTCAGCAATCACCATTATGGGAAATAACAAAACCCAAAATAACGTTATCAAAAGAGAACTAAATTTTACAACGGGTCAGGTTTTGTCTGAGGAATCAGCGCAGGCAAGCATTAGAAAATTAAAAAATTTACGAATCTTTGATGATGTCTCAATGAAATATTATAGAGAGTCAGATGATTCAATTGATGTGCATATTACCGTCAGCGATCAATGGACAATAATACCTATTGTAAAAGTGGGTGGTGGTGGAGGCTCAAATTTTTATACAGTCGGTGCTTATGATGTAAATTCTTTAGGGAGATACATAGAAGTTGGTGCCCAATTCCAGATGATCAACAATAAAAGTGGTGGAGTTTTTTGGTTTAGAAACCCTCGTTTTATGGGGCATCGATTATTGATTGGAATGGATTTATGGAATTTTAGGCTAAACCAGCCCGTTTACAATGAAAGTAATGATTTGTCAGGGATATTTAATAACTCGAAAAATAGAATACATATTTTTTCCAAAAAACAACTATTAAGTGGATTGTTTAAGAAAGGATTGTTTGCTGGTGCTGGTATTGACTATGTGGTGGATGAATTTGATGATACAGGTTTAACAGAAAAACAGATTTCGACAAATCTCGAAAACAATTTTCAAATTCCTAACAATGCAAAGCAGAATTTTATAGAATTCAATCTTCAAGTCGGCGAACTTGATTACGATAGATATTTGGTAAAAGGTTTTCAAGCCAACTTAGATACTAGAACGACCTCTCGCCAACTTTTTTCCGACGATAACAGCACAGAAATTTTATTAAAAAGTACCTATTTTGCGCAACTTAAACATCAGCAAAATATTGGAATTAATGTGGTCTTAGGCCATACCACTTCTAAACTATTACAAAATCAATTTTATCTCGGAGGTTTACAGGAAGTCAGAGGCTATGTTGATAGGCGCTTTAAAGGGTCTGATTATTGGAAGAGTAATATAGAATACCGTATTCCCAGTTATCGATCGCGCTGGTTTGTCTTGCAACATGTCGCATTCACAGATTTTGGTCAAATCAGTGATTCTTTTCAGAATTTATTTTCCTCCGAAAGTACAAAATTCGCCAGTGCGGGTACTGGATTGAGGTTTATTTCACCAAAGATATATCGCTTTAATGCACGTTTGGATTTTGCACGTACCTTCGGAAGTGAGAATGGTTTCGATGTCTCATTTGGTCTACAACAATTTTTTTAATCGTGTTGGTAAAGCAACTTTTTCGTTCCTTAGAGAGAAGATTCTATGAATAAACTGTTACAAGTATCTGTGTTATGGAAATCTCTATCGCTTATGTTTTTTACAGTGTTTATTTTTGGGTGCGCGGAAAAACCTGATGATAAAGCATTGGGTATAGCGCAATTGGAAATTGATACAGCCACAAAAGCAATAACAGTTGACGAGACGTTTCAGTATGCGATCACATTTATGGATGCACGTGGTGATCAACAGGAAAATGTTGACGTTATGTGGTTTTCCAGTGATGAGAGTATTGCGACAATCTCTGCAGATGGAAGAGTTGTCGGTGTGTCTAAAGGCCAGGTCGATATCAACGCCGAAGTGACTACGGCAGATGCAGGGAAAACAAAGTCCAACATAGTTAAATTGACGGTTGTCAGTGATCCCGATGCTGTTGCGATGGTCAAAATAGTCAATGCTAACACCGTGTTTTTTACTGACGAGAATGTTCAGTTAGTCGCAGAAGTATCCAAAATTGATGGAACAGTCATTGCCAATGCAAACATAATATGGACGAGTGACGATGAAACTGTAGCAACGGTAAGTGATGAAGGTGTCGTCCAAGTATTGGATGCTGGAACGGCTACACTCACTGCAACAGTAGATGGAATTGATAGTCCAGATTTTGTTTTAACCACCAGAGTGGAAAATAATTCGCGTGTTGCAACCTTTCAGAAGGCCGCCCATGACATCTCAGGCACTGGCACTTTACAAGTAAATTCCGAGGGTCGTTTGGAAGTGGTTTTTTCAGATGATTTTTCTGTCGATGATGGCCCAGGTCTGGAAGTATTTTTATCTAATTCACAAACACCCAACCAAACAAGCATAAATCTTGGCTCGCTCAAATCTACTTCAGGAAGCCAAACGTATGCAGTACCAAATAGTGTGATGATTGATGATTTTGAATGGGTCATTGTGCATTGTGTTCCCTACAACGTAGTATTTGGAAGAGGCCAATTTCTCTAGATATTATTTTTTGACCTACCTAACTCGCTTTAAACAACTTGCATTGGTTTTTGATCAACTAATGCGATCCGGTAATAACTGGGTCGCCGTCCTATTTAATTTTCTATCTCGCAAATATTTCTCAATGAAATGTGTATACAGCACAATAAACAGCAGTAAGACTCAGTGAAAATCCCAATTTACCAGCGAAGATCAAGCGTTTTAAACGTATTTTTATATTGTTGTCGTTGGTAAATTTCATTTGCCAAAAGCCGAACAAGCTTAATACCACAATACCTGATACTGCAGCCATCTTTGTATTAAATATAGGTTTCTCGTATATTACCAGTGAGGCATGTATGACTAAATATGCGCCAGAGACAACATATTCAAAAGGGTCAGGTAGGTAATAATGCGCTATTAAATGAACATTTAAATTAGTTATGCAACTATGCAGGACTGACTCGAATGCATTCAACTCGGACATTTTTCCGCAGTGTTTGAGCAGTGCTAAAAGAGCCTAGCACTGCTCAAACCTTTGGCGTCTGTTATGGCGAACTAAGCAGGCCCTCAAAACATGATCGCTAATAGGAATCTTCGGCCAATAACGGGCTCTGAATTTGGGTTAGCTATCAGCTTATTTTGGAAAATTATCATTAATAATGAAGAAAAGGAGGTTATGTGGAAATCATAATCTTAATTGTGTTCCTCTTAGGTATGTTTGCCTTTGGTGGACAGCTTCTTTCGGTTATAAATTGGGACTTGGCAGTAAAACTAGTCATTCAGGAAAAAGAATCCGAATGCGATCCGTTCAATATTCCTAATGAAAAGGGAATAGCTGTAATAGACACACTATTGAGCTGGGCTATACCTTTAGCTTGTGCTTTATATTTTATAAACAATTCTAATTGGGTTTATCTTGGTTTAATTGGAGGGAGTATTGCCGTCTATCAATTTGGGATCATGGTGTTTCCTCGTATATTTTTACAAAAGTATAAAATGCGAATAGGCAGCGCTAACTCTGTAAAATTCGTTTATATTTTTGCCCCCCTTTGGGGGTTGGCCGGGCTTTTTATGATAATTTTTTCAATAATGACAATTAAATCTGGAGTTTTTTAAAATATAGGGATATTTGAGGGATAAGGCAGTTGGCCTACTCCTACAAATCAATTTTTCAATTGCTTTTGTAAAAATAACTCGGGAAAAAATAACTTGTTGCGTAGTGCGCATTACGCTATAATTAATAAATGATAAAATCATTCAAGCACAAAGGTTTGCAAAAGTTCTACGATTCCGGAAAATTAGCCGGAATTCAAGCAGCACACAAAAAAAGGCTTAGATTACAACTAATTGCCATCGATACCGCCGCCTCAGTTGATGATATTGACCTTCCAGGCTTTAGTTTGCATTCATTAAAAGGCAAACGAAAGGAAATTTGGTCTATTAATGTTAGTGGAAATTGGCGAATTACATTTAAGTTTGAAGATGGTAATGCCTATATTATAGACTACGAGGATTATCACTAATGACTATGTACAATCCCCCTCATCCAGGTGAGTTCATTAAAGAAATATATATTACTCCCCATGACATTAGTGTCAGAAAAGTAGCGGAAAGTTTAGGTGTTTCACCATCGACACTTAATCGACTTCTTAATAGTGAAAGTAATATATCACCTGAAATGGCGTTACGTTTATCAAAGGCTCTTGGTCGGACTCCCGAAAGTTGGTTAGCAATGCAAGACCAATACAATCTCTGGCACGCTAAAAAAAGAGTTGACCTTAAGCAAGTAAAAAAAATAAAACTCAATGCCGCCTAGTACCCTGGAGCATCTACGCATAATAATACTTTTAAGTAGGTGCAAGACACATAACCAATACATTAACGCAGACCGGCAACAGCATTGTTTGAGTGTTCCATTCCGCTGCGCTACATTATGGCACACTCAAACAAAGCTGTTGCCGTCTGGTTATGCTTGACGTTATGTGACATGAATCCGAGGAGATAGGATGGATTTTACTCCAATTATCAATCAGGTAATTAGCGCATTATGGTATCTAATGCCATTAGCAATCTTGGCAGGGTTAATTAAGTCGCCTTGGTTTAAGGGTGTTGTTGGAGAATTCATTGTAAATCTTGCTACAAAGCTATTTTTGAATAGTTCGGAGTATCATTTAGTTAAGGATGTGATTATTCCAATAGAGAACGGTACTACTCAAATAGATCATGTGATTGTTTCAAAGTATGGCATTTTCGTGATTGAAACAAAAAACTTAAAAGGCTGGATATTTGGAAGTCAAAATAAGAAGTATTGGACTCAAAAGATATACAAGCATCAAAATAAGTTCCAAAACCCACTCCACCAAAATTACAAACATGTTAAATCGTTAGAATCGCTACTTGACCTTGGTGAAGAGAAATTTCATTCATTAGTAGTTTTTGTCGGTGACAGCACGTTTAAAACTCAAATGCGACAAAATGTTACCTACGCTGGCGGCTATCTCAAATTTATAAAATCAAAAACTGACGTAGTATTCTCAGACTTAGAGGTTAATGAGGTTTTGGAAAGAATTAGCTCTGGGAAATTGTCTGGCTCCATAAAAAACAAAATTTCCCACATAAATCACGTACGCGATATCGTTAATGAAAAAGAAAACAGTATGTCTTGCTCAAGATGTGGCGACTCAATGGTTCTAAGGGTGTCTAAAAAGGGCAATAATTCAGGAAGTGAATTTTGGGGTTGTTCTAAGTATCCAAAATGCAGGGGTACAGTAAATGTCACATAACGAACAAGGTTAGATTGTGTGAGCGGCGTAAGCGCGAGCCACAAACTGAACCGGTTTGTTGTACAAGCCCGGACTTTTTCATGAATACTGACTATGAAGATAATTTTTGAAAGATGAAGGGTAGAATTGAATGACAAGGGTATTTCAAATAATGAAATATCTATCGCGTATTTTTTATAAGCATCTATCTCCAATAATTGTTGATTTTTTTTGATTATCAGTATTTTTAAGCCGAGCGAATCTCTCAGTCTTGCAACCGATATTTATAATCAATGAGTCAATAAGTATCACATGAGCAAACGTAACCTTGTTAGCCTACTCTGGCGCTCGTTGTTCAAAAACACCCGGGTTAAAGAGTTGCCGCTCGGTGATATTCATCTTTCCACTACAAACAGAACAGCACAGTGTTACTCTCTCTTTCACAAAGGGTAATAGCGTGTTTAAATCAACACCCTTCAAAAACTGAAGCACTTTAATGAGCCCTTTACTGTTGGGATGTAGAAAACCAAAGTTTCTCGCTCGTCTAAAGCGATGGGGTAATACCTGCTGAACAAGCAACCATAAAAAATACTCTCCCGTTACCTTTTTATAGACGAATCGTTTTGTTTCACTGTCTTGATATCGATACGTTACCATCCCATCTTCGCAACAGACGATATTCTTTTCAGCAATGATGCCACCTCAGAGATATCGGCCTAGATAAACCAGCGCTTTATGACTGAAAAGAAAGGGCCGCTTTTTTCCGCTACTTTTTGTTCGCCACAGCTTTTTCGATTTCTCGGTGGCAGCAGGTATCACGATATGAGCATGCGGGTGGAAATCCTGATTACGCGCATGTGTATGCAACACCGCAATTGCACCGGGAATACCCCGCAGTTGTTTGTCATTTTTGACTAAACGATTATAATGTTTCCCAGCAATTTTCCATCATCGCTGCATAAATTTGACGCTGATGAAATCAAATCAATGATCGGAATTGCGAAGGGAGTGTAAAGGACAACGAAATAGCTGAAATGTTCGATGATTTAAGGCGAAGCAATGCAGTATTAAAGCTGGCTTCGTGGATGCGTTATGGCCTGTTAACAAATGAAGAGCTAAGTAAGTTTAGTGAAGAAACGCGTTCAACTATTGAGACCATTACAAGCAACTAGCACTAACAAGGCCGTTCTCGTACCGATGTAAATCCAAAGTCTTCGGAAGAAATAATACTTTCTGAGATTGATTAGTGTTATCCAGTGGGTGCGGAAAGAAATTTCCCAGTCCCACCAAACTAAAGTTAATGGCATTTATCGAGATTATTTAAATTTAGGAGGCACTCTGATGCGTAAGAGAATTATCAATCCAGTACAGGAACAAAATATTTATTCTGACCAGGACTGGTTAGATTTGGAGAAGCTTACAGATGTCGAAGTCACATCTGAGGAAGATTCTCACCCAATCGAGTTCGCCCTACTGCCTGGTAAAGCTTCAGGGTGGCGCGCTTCCGCACCAGGAAAACAGATGATTAGGCTTCTATTCGACAATCCACAGAGGCTCCAATGGATCAGGCTTAACTTCGAAGAGTCAGAAATTGAGCGTACGCAAGAATATGTTTTGCGTTGGTCTCCGGATGGCGGGCAATCGTACCAGGAAATTATACGGCAGCAGTGGACCTTCAGTCCGGAAGGTGCAACCAGGGAGGTCGAGGATTATCAAATAGAGCTTCCGGCAGTTACTATTCTTGAGTTAAGTATCAATCCAGACATGAGTGAGAAAAATTCATTTGCGTCTTTAGAGAGTTTGAGGCTTGCCTAACGAACAAGGTTAATATGTGTGAGCAATGCGAACCACGATCTGTTGTAAAAAGGACCTGCATACCTGCGCTAATAATTGCAAATATACAGATCCTATTTATGCTATTTTTTGCGTCGATGGGAGAGCTACGATTACCTAAATCCGACACACTCCTAAGGTGCTAATATTACTGTTAGTAATTAGCACTAACTTCGGATTTTACTAAATTTTGTAGTTGCGTATAACCAAAGCTTGGTAGAGGTTTGCC
>CALZJE010000104.1 GCA_945787715.1 uncultured Ectothiorhodospiraceae bacterium
TTAGCGACTTAATTAATTTTGCCAAGCTTTTTTATCAATTCAATATCCGTTAGTTTTACTTCTGTATTGATATCAACAACAAATTTGTTTTCTTCTTCTGTAAAATTCTCTACCTGCTCTCTCTGGTATTCCAGTACAGTTAAGTCAGCATCCGATGCATCATGATCGTCCTTATTACGCTGTACTATTCTTTTCTGCATTAGACTCAATGGCGCATAGCAATGTAGTATTGTGTAATCGACATTGACAGATTCTGCCAGTTTTCTAAACATGTCTCGCTGTTGTAATTTTAAAAATGTGGCATCCACAATGACAGAAAAACCGGCTTGTAGTATTTGCTCTGCCAATTTTAAAAGCATTTGGTAAGTTTGACCACTCGAAGTCGCGCTATAGATTCCCTGCTGATAATCCTGTTTATCCCTTTGTCGTTCCTTGATTCCCCACATCCGTTTACGCTCAATATCGGAACGAATTCGAATGGCAGGATAAGCCTGTAACAGAACTTGGCTTACTGTTGTTTTTCCCGAACCTGAGAGTCCATGGGTAATAAAAAGTTTCGGTTCTTGAATATCGATATATCTTTGTGCCAAATCAATGTATTTTACGAACTCCATATATTCACTGGCACTCTCTGACTCATCTACATCTTCTTGCGAAAATCTGATACAACTGACCATAGCACGCACAACAGCACGATAGACTAGATAGTAACGAAAGACCTTTAAACCCAGATAATCTCCGGTCAACTCCAAATAACGATTAAGAAAACGACTCGCTAACTCGGGTTTCTGGTGGTCATCCAAATCCATCACCAGAAATGCGATTTCACTAATAACATCGTTCCAACGCAAATCTTCATTAAACTCAATACAATCAAATGCAATCACTTCATTGCCAACGATGGCAATATTGCGCAAATGCAGATCACCATGACACTCACGAATGAAGCCATTTTCTTTTCGCGAAAGAAATATCTCTTTTAAATTTTCAAACTCACGACACGACCAGTGACTCAAAGCATTTACACGTTTGACGATGTCTCTTTCATTGATACGTTTAAGAATATCCGAATAGCAGTTTAATACAGGTTGATGAACATGCGCTAAATCACCAAATTTTTGTGTTTGATTCGCGATGCTAATTTTTTGATGAAAGTCTGCTATTTTTTCTGCCACGAGATCCATAGCGGTTTCATTTAGCTTACCAGAGGCTAACTCCCTATCCAGCTCGGCTTCTTGGGGAAACTGGACCATCTTTAATGCATACTCAATCACTTCTCCACTTCCCTTGAGCAGAGGATGAGGATAACTGCCAGTGATGGGAATAACTTCTAAATAATAATCTGGAGCCAATCGTTTGTTTAAATGAAGTTCCAATTCACAATAGTATTTTCGATTTGCCAAAGTAGAAAAATTAAGAAAACCCAAATCTACCGGTTTTTTGATTTTATAGGCATAGGGACCCGTCAATATTACCCAGGATATATGTGTCTCAACTAATTCAATTTTAGAGACAGTATGATTATATAACCGTGGATTTAGTAAAGCTGAGAGCAACTGTTGTGCATCAGGATCCATGATAATTCCTTAGTAAAAAGGTAGCGTTCATATTAAAAATAATATATCTATAACTATATATATACTAGTTCGTTTGCTATACTTTTTTTAGTAATCACAACATTTTCATAGGTTTTTCTGATGAGTAAGGAGCATGTTATGTCTAATACCTGGGTTCTTGTCGCCGAAAGTAGTCGCGCAAAAATATATAGCACTAGCGGCGGTTCTGATTCACTGGAAGAGATCGTCGATTTATCCCATTCTGAGTCACGACTTCATGAGCAAGAATTAACCGCCGATCTTCCGGGAAGCAATGCCGGTGGTGGTAGCAGTCACCACAAATATGAAGATCAGACCGATGTAAAGGATCAAGAAGACCTTCGCTTTGCAAAACAAATTGAAGAAAGGCTGGAAAAAGCTTGGAACAAAGGTGAATTTAACCAATTAATTGTTGCATCGGCTCCTGCTTTTTTGGGCGTATTACGGAAAATAATGAATCCCAATATTTCCAAATCGGTTATTCGCGAAATTGACAGGAACCTTACTCAATTTAATTCAAATGAGTTAAAAGAACACTTAAAATTAAGCTAATAGGGATAAACCCTCAATTCGAAATTGTATAGAAATATATCATATAAAATGAGTTAGTTGAGTAAACGATTAATCTTCCCAAAAGTAATCGCATACAGTTAATTATGACCGTCGGTGGAATGGAAGTCGATGTCGAGCACACACGGATGTATTTTAAGTGTGTCACAATTAGCTATGTGTGATTGCTTATGTAACTATTGGAGAAGTTTTTTTCTAAGCGTTATATTGTCTTAATCTACTACTTCTTGTTTTTTCTCAGAAGTATTAACATCAAATTTCTGAAACATTTTTAGCAGCTCAACCTCGCCACGAGATAAGCCACTTGTTTCTGATACTTTGTTAATTGTTTCACCATTTTGTATCGCTTGGATAGCATTGCGATAGGCTTGCTGATTGGGTTCTTTTAACGTTAGCTGTTCTTGCTGCTCTTTAAGTACTTTAGATCCATGTTCTAATTTCTTAAGACTAACACCCAAATTACTTGCAGATTCATAGAGTACTTTCACATCATCCTGAAGCGCTTTGGTAATTTTCGCTTGTTCACTAAAGCATTTAGATAATATCTGATTTTTTGCATGTGCTCGATAAGTGTAATAAAAAGTAAGAAGAAATAAAGATACTACTAACAGGTCCCATTTTAGATACTCCATTAAGACCATTAGCTCTCCTCCTTACTCATATAACCTAGATTCCCTAATTAAATTTTAACCGTAATATTAATATATTTTTTAAACAATTTTTGCGCGATAATTCGCTATACTCAGCACTCCATGTACCATAACTTCACGTACATACGATTCAGGCACTAAAACACTATAATTGAGTTATTACTTAAAACATAGCAACGTCTTGAAGTTCTTCCATGCTTAATATTTTCTTTAAATCGACAATAATCAGTAGCTCACCATTCCGACTTGTGACCCCCATGATGTATCGTGATGTATCTTCATTACCAACATTTGGTGCGGGCTCAATGTCTGACATTTTGAGATCAACAACTTCAGCAACGCTGTCAACTAGTATGCCGACTTCTTGCCCGTCAATTTCAATGATCACTATACGTGTTAGGTCATCAACATCTTTTGGCCCCATACCAAATCTATTTCGAGTATCGATAACCGTTACTACATTACCTCTTAAATTGATAATGCCGATTACATAACTAGGTGCGCCAGGTACTGGGGCAATTTCTGTAAAACGTAATACTTCCCTAACATCTTTAACGTTTATTCCATAGGTCTCTTTCTCTAACTCAAAAGTTACCCAACGTAGAACCTCATCATCATACTCTTCTGCAGCATCTGTCATTTTAATTACTCATTATATCGACTCATTCAACCGATTTTGGGTTTAATAATCTACAATTAGAAGCTTGTCCAAAATGGATTTCCTGCGTGAAGACTTCCACTCGTGGTCTAGCTCCTAATGTCAATAAGTCGGCTAACAATAATCAATACTTTAAATTCTGCAGCTACTATACCAGCACGCCATCCATAATCAGGGATAGCTCCATACGTCTTATATCTATAACTGATGATTTATTGTCCAAACTGGTTCCAGCAAGCCAGCGTCTTTTCCCTTGTTTACCTCGCCAGGAAACTTGTTTGCTGGTTAAATTTATACCATGTCCGATTGATTCACAGGAGAGTCCCCACTGTCCATTTCCGACAACGACAATATAAACATCCTTGTCTGCTCTATGTTTTGGTGGAATGAATTCGTCTCTGCCATAGGCTAAAAACTTAGTATTGATAACAATAATTTCTTCGAAATTTTTACGATAGCGCCCTTTTATCCAGGAAACGTTTTTAGTCACAGGTGAAACAGGCTGGGATATGCGCCGAACTCCTCGTATGAATTGCGTTGGTATCAGAAAATTCAAACCTGCCACATGAATCAACGAACATGCGAATCGATTAGATGCCCAGTTTGGTACAATATAGTTGGACTGTTCCTGGGTATCTTCGACCAGTTCATTCACAAATTTTGTTTTTGGAACCACATCATTTATAACGTTTGTTGTTACTTTTTGATTTTCAGACTGCAATGAAGCAGAGTATGTTTGCCGGTTATTTTTAGTTTCATTTATGAGCTGATCCTTCTCGTTTATTTCAGGCTCATCATTTAATAAAGCAGATAAATAGACTTTAACGGCATCTTGTTGTTGTATTAGCACATCTTTATCGGGTAATTTAGTCGTCATTTCATTTTCCACCAACTCTTAGGTTGAAATAATGTCTATTAATAAAACATTAAGCCACAGCTGCTGTTTTCTGGTCTAGTTCATATGTAATGCGCAAGAGCGTAGTTAATAACTTCCGATAAGCAATTGAACCTTGAGAACGAGGATTGAATACTGCCAAAGGAACCCCCTTTTCACTTGCAATTTTAAACTGTGAATCAAAAGGGATAACGTCATCCCAAATGTTATAGGGATATGTATCTTTCAACAATTGCAGGCTATCTCTAGCAACATCAATTCCTTGATCATACATTGTTGGAATAATTGTATAAGGGAGAGAAGTACCTTTAGCTGAGGTAATCATATTCAATGTGCGCACCATACCTTCAAGCCCTTTAAGCGCTAAAAATTCTGACTGCACAGGAATCATCAAACGTTCGCACGCAGCTAATGCGTTTACCATAAGAACACCGAGTACAGGAGGACAATCTATGAATACATACGCATATTTTTTGCGTATTTTTTCTAGGGCATTAACAATAACCAAGCCCTTGCCTTCTTTTGCACCAAGCTGACGATCAAGGGTTGCTAGTGCTGAATGTGCAGGAATAATATCCAATCGTTCAACCCCAGTGTTTCTAATCAAGTTAATAGGATCTTTATTACTGTTCTGAAATAGCCGGTATGTACTATCCTCTTCAATATCAGGATCAAATCCGAAATAGCTGCTTAATGAACCATGGGGATCAAGATCGAGAATTAGTGTTGAACGACCAGCAACAGCTAGCGGTGCTGCTAAATTAACAGTTGTGGTTGTCTTACCCACCCCACCTTTTTGATTGGCAACTGCAAACACCCTCACGGCATATACCTCTTGTTATGTTCAATTTGCAATGTAATATCCATGTTATAGAATGCATGCATGGTGCCATTAGCAACTGGAACTGAGTAAACAGTTTAAGCGTCTGTTTAGTGTTGGATTTAGAATTATGTGGAAAATTTTCAGTCGCCGGCGTGAATATTAATACTAAATTTTACTGACACTCTTGTGTTAATTCGTTGGCGCACTCTCAATACTTTGCTCTTTTTTTGAGTGCCGTTGCAACGGCAAAACAGTATCATCAGCAAGTACGGCAACTACCACCCTACGGTTTTTTCGTCTACCATCCTGGATATCATTACTCGCTATCGGTCTAAATTCACCATAACCGATTGCCGACATTCGACTAGGCTCAATGCCTTCTTTACTGAATATATGTACAACTGAAGCAGCACGTGCCGCTGACAACTCCCAGTTTGATGGAAACGCCCGTGTACTAATGGGTATGTTATCTGTAAATCCTTCAACATTAATAGGATTGGGGTGTGGTGCTAGTATTTTAGCGATTTTTTGTAAGATTGGTTGCGAGGTAACTACCAAGGAAGAACTACCACTATCAAAAAGTATACTTGTGTTAATTTCAATCTCTAACCATTGGTCTGTTTTTCTGACGGTAATTTCTTCGAGGTTAATGAGGTCCATCATTGCCGTTTCCATCTTGCTGGCTAATGATTTTAAACTACTGACTGCCTGTTCTCCGCTGCCATCTTGTTTTAGCATATTTGTTTCAATGATCTTGTCGCTAGGGGATCGATTAATGTTACCAACTTGTATGGGATCTAGTGAGCGCGGGGTAGTATTAAACGCTTCTATCATACTACTCGTGACTTCTTCCAATTTATCTTCATTTATATTGGATACAGCAAACATAACAACAAAAAAAGCGAATAATAATGTAATGAAATCTGCATATGAAACCAACCAGCGGTCAAGTTTTTCTCCGTCATTATGAAGTATTCTTCTACGCGCCATAAACATTTCGGAGGTATGAATTTAATCTAACTGAAACATTTCTTGGGTTATCACCTTCTGAGATACAGAGAATACCTTCAAGTATCATCTCCCTTTCTCTGGATTGTTTAACAACAATATGTGAGAGTTTTTTTGAGACAGGAATGAGAAAGAGATTTGCCAAACCTACACCATAAACTGTAGCGACAAAAGCAGTCGCGATCCCCTGCCCCAAACTACTTGGTTCAGATAAATTCTCCATGACGTGAATCAATCCCATTACAGCGCCAAGAATCCCTAATGTGGGGGTATACCCCCCCATTGCTTCATAAACTTTTGCTGCAATTAAATCAAAATCTTCACGCGTATCAATCTCAGTTTCAAGGGTACGTCTAATTATCTCCGGGGTTTTACCATCAATAAGTAGTTGAAGCGCATTATTGGTGTAGGGATCGTCTTCTATTCGCGCAAACCGATCTAAACTAAGAATGCCTTCTTTGCGCGCAATATCACTCCAGTTAACAATTTTGTTAATGGTAGTTTGTAAGTTATCTACGGGTGGAAAAATAACCCAGTGGAACATCTTTATGGCATGTTTAAATGTCGCCATAGGCACTTGCAGCATAATCGCACCTATAGACCCACCTACGACAATAAGAAAAGCCGGCAAATTGAGTAACGAGCTATATTGACCACCGTCAATGGTTTGTCCTAATATTATTGCAAGCGCTGCGAGTAAAGCACCGAATACGGAGAGTATATCCATAGTTACCTAATTAATTTGAACGAGTTTTTACATCTATAAACACGTTTCGCATCATAAATTGTGAGTTAGCTACCCATAAAATACGATTTCTTCACTAATTCCCTGTAGATCAAGAACCTTATCTACAATCTCTGCTTTAACTACTGCAGCAGGCATACCGTAAACGACACAAGATTTTTCATTTTGAGCTAATATTATTGAACCGGATTTTTTTAGTTTTGTAGCTCCTACACACCCGTCTGCTCCCATCCCAGTTAAGATGATAGCGAGAACATTCGAAGTAAATGTCTTTTCTATCGCACTGAATGTATAATCCACAGAAGGTTTATAGTTTAAATCAAGCGGACCATCTGAAATTTCAATGACACACGATTGCGGCCTTCCTTTAACACTCATCTGCTTACCACCAGGTGCTAGATAAGCGACACCTGCTTTAAGCACATCCCCTGTCTCAGCTTGTTTAACTTGAATTTTGCATAAATCATTAAGTCGTTTGGCAAAAGCCGGCGTGAATGTGCCGGGCATATGTTGAATGAGTAATATAGGCAATGAAAAATTTGCGGGCAATTCCTTCAGGATGTTTTGCAGTGCAACAGGTCCACCTGTAGATGTGCCTATTGCTACAACTTGTATTTTACCTGTTTTTCTATCAACAGAAGAAATATTTCTCCCTGTATTTTTAATTCTATTACGCGATAATAAACCTTCTAAAACAACCGAATCTTTTTTTAACAACATTCGACTTTGTTTTGCAACGTCGATGATCTTTTGACAAAGCACGTTTGAAACTTCTTCAGGATGTTTCGAAATTTCGCTCAATTTCTTTGGCATATAATCAATAGCGCCAGCATCTAGCGCATCAAGCGTTGATTGAGCACCATCTGTTGAGAGTGAAGAGAATATAAGAATGGGGGTGGGATGACGCTGCATGATCTTTCTTGTTGCGTCTATTCCATTCATCACCGGCATTTCAATATCCATGGTGATGACATCAGGTTTGAGTTCTATTGTTTTGTTGATAGCTTCAGTGCCATTACTTGCCACTCCAACTATAACTACATCTTTATTATTTTCCAACAGTCGTGATATCTGGCCTCTAAAAAACTTTGAATCATCGACAATCAAAACACGAACAGTCATTGAGTACTTCCTAGCATTTTCGAGCGTAGGCTTGCATTAAACTTGGCACATCTAAAATAAGTGCAATTCTCCCATCGCCAGTAATAGTTGCGCCAGATAGACCTTGAGTTCCATGGAGCATTTTACCTAGAGGTTTTATTACAACCTCCTCCTGACCAATTAATTGCTCTACGACAAAACCTGCTTTTTGATTTCCAATTGACACAACCACAACATGACCTTGAGAAGGATGAGGCTGACCAAACCCTCCATGAACCAACCAATCTTTCAAAAAATAGAGCGGCAATGGTTGATCACGTAACATTATTACTTCTTGGCCATCAACACGATTAGTATCACTAAGATCAAGGTTAAATATCTCGCTAACACTCACCAATGGCAACGCAAATATTTGCTCGCCCAACATTACCATCAGTGTCGGCATTATTGCTAATGTAAGAGGCACTTTTATGCTAAGCGTTGTACCAATGCCGATCTGTGAATCTATATCTATCGTACCGTTGAGTTGCACAATACGGGTTTTTACAACATCCATCCCGACTCCACGACCAGAGATGTCAGATATTTCTTCTTTTGTAGAAAATCCAGGGGCAAAAATGAGTGCGAACGCTTCTTTATCTTCCAAACGAGCAGCAGAGTCTTTATCCATTACACCTTTATCTACCGCGATTTGCCGCAATTTATTGGGATCCATCCCGCCACCATCG
>CALZJE010000105.1 GCA_945787715.1 uncultured Ectothiorhodospiraceae bacterium
CGATTTTGGATAAACTCAGGTAATGAGTGCTGCAGCTTTACATCGACCGGTTTTGGATACGCTGCTGTGTGACAGAAGCTCTGCATAACAAGATCGGAAGAGAAACCCAAACAAGCAAGTTCTTTTAACTCATCACGAGTCATCGCACCTGTCGTATCTTGAGAACCAACCGTGGTGATTCTTGGTTCGCAGTAGGTTCCTGGGCGAACACCTTCAACACCACAAGCCTTACCAACAATCTTCTGTGCGAGCGTGAAACCTTTACCTGTATCAGCCGCAGTATCTGGACGTAAAAATAAATCCGAAGGTTCCACACCGAGTGCTTCACGCGTTTTATCAGTAAGTGAACGACCGATGATTAGCGGAATACGACCACCAGCACGAATTTCATCAGGCATAGTGGTTGGTGTTAAATTGAATTCGGAAATAACATTTCCTGATTCATCTTTTATTTTGCCGTCATACGGGAATATGGTTATCACATCTCCCATGTTCAACTTGCTGACGTCACACTCAATCGGTAACGCGCCAGAATCTTCAGCAGTATTGAAAAAGATTGGTGCTATTTTTCCACCGAGTACTACTCCGCCCTGATGTTTATTTGGAACGAAGGGAATCTCTTCGCCCATATGCCACAATACAGAATTAATGGCAGATTTCCGTGAAGAACCTGTGCCCACAACATCCCCAACATAAGCGAGTGGATGACCTTTTTGTTTTAGCGCTTCGATTTTATCCAATGCGCCGTCCATTGTATTTATCAACATCGCTTTAGCGTGCAATGGAATATCCGGACGACTCCAAGCTTCAGAAGCCGGAGAAAGATCGTCGGTATTTGTTTCACCCTCGACCTTAAAAACGGTAACAGTGATCTCTTTAGGCATTGCGGATTTATTCGTAAACCACTCTGCGTTCGCCCAGCTATCAACAATTTGTTTAGCAAAAGCATTATTCTTCGATTTCTCAATCACATCATGATATGCATCAAACATAAGTAGCGTTTTTGAAAGCGCAGTTACCGCAATCGGTGCTATAGCATCATCATCCAATGACTCGATAAGTGGCTGGATATTGTATCCACCCAACATAGTCCCCAAAATCTCCGCCGCTTTCTCTTTATTAATTATTGGACAGTTGACATTGCCTTTAACAACATCCGATAAAAAACCCGCTTTCACATAAGCCGCTTGATCAACACCAGGCGGAACGCGATGAATAAAGAGTTCTAAAATCTCTTCTGATTTTCCTTGAGGTGGATTTTTAAGATGTTCGATTAAATCAGCTGTTTGTTCAGCACTGAGTGGTAACGGTGGTAAACCTTCTTGTGCACGCTCTAATACGTGTGAGTGATAAGCTTCTAGCACTTAGAGAAACTCCTTGATAAGTTTAAGGGTTATTAGCAGCGAACAACCATTTTTATAGTGGATATTTGCTATGTTAGATTTGGACAGGCCAATATTTTACCTTATTTCATCTCCTTAGCGAAATTAATGCGTTTAACAGCGCTTAGTGGCCTATTTTTTAAACCGTGAGAACTATTTTGGTTCAGGTGGTAGTTTTCTTGACGGCTTTCTTTTTAGCGACTTTTTTCTTAGTAACTTTTTTCTTAGCAGCCTTCTTCGCTTTGCTTATCACCCATTGGTTATCCACGAAATTTGCTTCCCACCCTGTCGCTTTACCGTTTTCTTCTGTCATGACGTACTGTTCTTTCGTTTTGCGACGAAAACGTATTACGGTATCACGCCCCTTGTCGTCTTGCACAGGCGCATCACATAAGTAATGGTGTTTAGGATCCAACTCCGCGCAGTGTGGTATTAATTCTTTGACTAGTGGTGGACGTGTTTCGCGTGACTTGGGAAAAGCACTAGAGGCTAGAAAAATACCTGCTGCACCATCACGTAAAACGAAATAGCCATCTGACTTTTCACAAGGTAACTCTTGCATATGCACAGGATCAGCTTTTGGTGGTGCTACTTCACCATTGCGCAGTAGCTTACGTGTATTCTTGCACTCTTCGTTAGTGCAGCCAAAATACTTACCGAATCGCCCGGTTTTGAGTTGCATGTCTGCGCCACATTTATCACATTCAACCACAGGGCCTTCGTAGCCTTTAATGCGAAATGTACCAGCTTCTACTTCATAACCCGCGCAATCTGGACTGTTACCACAGATATGCAGTTTTCGTGTTTCGTCAATAAGATAACTGTCCATTGCAACACCGCACTTGGGGCAACGTCGACGTTTAAGCAAGGCCCGCGCTTCACTTTCTTCATCAGCGTCAGCATCCACTGCTTCATCACCCGAGGTAAGATTCATGGTGCTTTTACAGCGTTCTTTAGGCGGTAAATTGTAGCCTGAGCATCCCAGAAACACACCTGTTGCACCGGCACGAATTTGCATATCTCGACCACAAGTTGCACATTTTATATCAGTCGCAATAGGATCATTGCTACGCATTCCGTTTTCTTCACTTTCCGCTTCCGCTAGCTGTGTTTTAAAATCAGCGTAAAAAGCATCAAGCACTTCATGCCAACCTCGCTTACCTGTAGCGATTGCATCAAGCTTCTCTTCCATGTTGGCGGTAAAGCTGTAATCGAGTAATTCACTAAAATTTTCAACTAATCGTTCGGTAACAATGTCGCCTATTTTCTCTGCATAAAAACGACGGTTTTGGACCGTTACATAACCACGGTCTTGAATGGTGGATATAATTGCTGCATAGGTTGATGGGCGACCAATGCCGCGTTTTTCCAATTCACGAACCAATGAGGCCTCGCTATAACGAGCAGGTGGTTTAGTAAAATGCTGAGATGGGTCGAGTTGTTTTAAGCTCAACACATCACCTTCTACCACTGCCGGAAGGATGATGTCATCTTTGCCCTTTTGTTGCGGTGGCTGAACTTTAGTCCATCCTTCAAATAACACGACACGACCTTTAGTGCGCAGTTCAAATCCTGCTGCGTCAACGGTAATTGTCGTTACATCAAACTTAGCCGGCGGCATCTGACAAGCCACAAACTGACGCCAGATAAGTTCATAAAGCCGAACTGCATCGTCGTCAACTTTTTCCAAGTCGGATTTCATGGTATACACATTCGAAGGTCGTATGGCTTCATGCGCCTCTTGTGCGCTTTCTTTACTACTGTATACAATGGGGTTGTCTGGCAAGTAATCCTTACCATATTTTTCGCCAATATAGTCTCGCACCGTAGCAACTGCTTCTACACTAAGATTGGTTGAGTCAGTACGCATATAAGTGATGTAGCCGGCTTCATAGAGTCGTTGTGCCATCATCATCGTTTTCTTGACGCCAAAGTTCAATCGCGTGCTGGCTGCTTGCTGTAATGTAGAGGTGATAAAAGGTGCTTTAGGCTTACTGGATGAAGGTTTTGTCTCACGCTTTACAATTTTATAATCGGCTGACTGTAGAATAGCCAACGCAGTATCTGTTGCCTCTTTACTTGTCGGTCGAAAGTTCTCTTCATTTTGTTTCATTACCTGCATTCGCAGGTCTTTACTCAATTCTTTACCAATAGCAGGCGTCGCTAAATCAGCAAACACATCCCAATATTCTTCGGGATTGAATGCATGAATTTCGCGTTCTCGCTCTACCACTAATCGAACCGCAACAGATTGCACCCGCCCCGCCGAAAGACCGCGAGCAAGCTTTTTCCACAATAGCGGTGACAACATATATCCAACCACACGGTCAAGAAAGCGTCGTGTTTGCTGAGCGTTGACCTGATCCTGGTCAAGTACAGAGGGATTCGCAAACGCCTCTTGAATGGCAGTTTTCGTTATTTCATTAAAAACCACACGTTTGAATTTAACTGTCTCGTCATCTATAGCCTGTGTAAGGTGCCATGCAATAGCCTCACCCTCTCTATCCAAATCCGTTGCGAGATATATAGTGTCAGCATTTTTTGCGAGCTTTTGCAGCTCTGCCACCACCTTTTCTTTACCGGGCATAATCTCGTAATGCGCTTCCCAATTGTTTTCCGGGTCGATCCCCATCCGATTGACTAGCGCAATTATTGCGCGTTCACGCTTAGCCTTTTCACGTTTTTCAGGCGACATTTTCTTTGCTTCAGCTGCAAGTTTAGCCCGTGCTTTAGGATCTAATGTCGATTTAGCTGATTTACCGCCACTCGTAGGCAGATCACGTATATGACCGACACTGGACTTCACAATAAAGTCTTTACCTAGGTATTTATTGATAGTCTTCGCTTTTGCAGGTGATTCGACTATGACCAGAGATTTTCCCATTTTTGTGTCTATTTCCAATTAATTGTATGAAGTCTACTTATTATCAGGCATTACTGGGGCGGTAATTTATACGCTGAGTCACCTCTTGCAGTCAAGAGCTGCGCATAGCTATCATCATATTTTCTAAAAAGATTTGTTTTTGGCCACCACCAATGCTTGTACGCAATAACATTGCCGGCGAGAAAATGGCATGATCGAAAGACTACTTATTGATCGAAATTAGCGTATATTATCCCTTCCTCAAATAAGTCTTCGGTATGAATTAAAATCCTATCCAATTAGAAAGATAGTACTAAACAACAAAAGAATTCGGTCATATATAGTGCTAATATCAAATCTGTCTCCATTGTCTGTATGGAATGCAACAACGCTCGCCCATGAACCACATCTGAGGAAACTTCAATGACTAAAAACCACCGCGAAATTCAATTTTTGCGCGCCAACATTCCGTCTCTCGAATGTATCCCTGGCTGCCACGATTGCTGCGGGCCGGTAACCACCTCTAGCGAAGAGATGGCAAATTTATCGGTTAAAAGCGAAGACGAACACGCGGCGGCACTTAATGACCTAAGCTGCCCTCACCTAGGCGACAAAGGCTGCCAAGTCTATAACGAACGACCTTTGATCTGCCGACTCTTTGGAACCACGCCTCAACTCGCCTGTCCGCAAGGAATTTTACCTGAACAAATTGTTGACCCACAAATAGAACAGCGGATACATCGATTCATTGCTCATACCCGGCAAGTGCTTGTGTGAGGTGAGGAAGTTTTTAGCAATTGATTGGTCGATATTCCGCATGATGTTCTTTGTAGTCTTTGAGTATGTAGGAGCAAGAGTCAAGTTACATATCGATCACCAGTTTGGCAAGATTATTAGATAAGGATCAATTACTGCGTCGATTGTCTATCAAAATTCCAGCAAATAGTTACATACACGATTCTTTTCTACACCCACGCCCCACACGAGCCACGCCTAAAATAACCCCATCTGCCCATAAGGATGCGGCGCAATAAAAAGATCACTACGTAACTCCGAAATCCCCGGAAATTTCAAATTTTTAACCGCAAGCTTAAAGCGCTGTTCCATCAAATCAGCAAATACACCCGTGCCGCGCATACGCTGCCCAAACTGCGCTTGATAATTTTTCCCATCACGCATATCTCTAACACGTTGCATAATGTGTTCGGCTTTTAAAGGTTCATGTGCAATCAACCATTGATAAAAAATATCATCCACTTCTCGAGGCAGGCGAAGTAGAATATAGAGCGCCTCTTTTGCGCCATGTTCTCGCGCGGTTGTTAACAGTGCCTCCAGCTCACTGTCATTAAGCACGGGGATGAGTGGTGCTATAAAAGCTTCAATAGGAATGCCTGCTTCACTCAACCGTTTAATGGTTTGCATTCGTCGTTGTGGTGCTGTCGCTCGTGGCTCCATACTTCGGCTAAGCTTTCTATCTAATGTGGTGAGCGAGATGGCAACTTGAACCAAATTATCTTTTGCCGCTTCCGCTAACAGATCAATATCCCGCTCTATTAAACTGGATTTAGTGATGATGTAAAAAGGATGTCTGTGTTCCATCAGCACTTCCAGAATGCTTCGAGTCAATTGTAGTTCTTTTTCCACCGGTTGATACGCATCGGTATTCACCCCGACGGCGATTGGGGCACATCGATAGTTTTTGTTTGCTAGTTCAGCTTTTAAGAGCTCAGCTGCATTGGGTTTGTGGAAAAGTTTAGTTTCGAAATCTATCCCTGGTGAGAGATCTAAATAAGCATGGCTGGGCCGTGCAAAACAATAGACACATCCATGTTCACAACCGCGATAAGGATTAATTGAACGGTCAAAAGGCACATCGGGTGATTGGTTGTAACTAATGATCGATTTTGCGCTATCTATCATCAGTTGGGTGGCTACTTTCTTTGGCAAGTGTGACTCTGTTTCACTCCAACCATCATCGAAAGAGACTCGTTGATTATCGATATACCGATTATCAGGATTTATTGTGGCGCCACGGCCATGGGTCTGATTTGCTTTTTTCATTGAATAACTGAGTTACTACCAATATGGCCTATTTGCTACAAAGAGGTTGAAAGTATAACACTGTAATTCTAGGATACTCGTTACACTAAGACTCCTCATGCAGGATATGACGTATTATATGATTATTAATAATAGGAGTATAATCCACTACATTTACGATTACGATGAATGTGATGAAGATGAGAAAATAATGGATTGTCGGTTAATCTAAACTTTTCCAGCATCTAGTCACAACGTTATATCTACGTTAATCATAACAAATTTTCGGATTACCGAAGGGAATCACTGGATTCAATTTGATGGCAGTTTTATACAGCACGAGAAAGGGCATATTGGAGATTTAATCATCACCAGTAATGAATCAAAATATAATCTAATGCTGAAGTCTTTTATTATTTATGAGATCATGTCCACTTTGAATCCCGTTCTGGAAGGTTTTGGAAAGGGAAAGCTAACCATACAGGATGGGATGGGATAAAACAGACGGTTAAAATTATCGGGGTTGACGCTAGTAAAGTTGATATTTTTTTAACAACACCAGAAGAGAATTTTCACCTAAGAGTAAACTCGGATAAATTGGAGTTGTTTGCACAAGCTGCTCTAATTAATGGAGGGAAACCACCATATGCAGTTATTGATTTGTCAGAAACACCAACAATCGAATCAGTAACTGACTTTAAGCAGCTTGATGCCATTACGGCAAATGCTTACGCTAGTTTTGATCCTGAGTTTGATTTATTGCAGTATTATTGGAAACTGGCCAGCAAGCCAGATGCAAGCAAGATAGAACTCAACAATGTTGATGAAGCATCAATTAAATTTCAACCCGATTCACCAGGAATTTATGAACTAGAGCTTTTAGTTTTTGATGGATTTAATTGGAGTACTTCCGGCAAAGCCTCATATAGATTTCTACCAGAATAGTACTCTTACCAAGTAAAATTTAGAACGAAACAAGACTATTTACAATATGAAAGTCGTTATTTTACCGGTTTCCCTATAAGCATAGAGCTATCAACAAATTCTATTTTTCCAAAAGAAACTTATAACTACACATATGAATTAATCTCAAAGCCAGACTATAGCGAATCTAAAATTAAAATTGTTACAAATAATAGTATCAAATTTACACCAGATAAACCGGGCTATTATACCCTTCGAGCAGTAGCAAATGATGGCTTTCAAGATAGTGCCCCTTCCCTTCTGTCATTTTCAATAGAAACTGTAAATGTCGCTCAATTTATGCCTCGAACACATTTATCTATGTTCAAATCGGATATGTTGGTGAGATTATTGAACTGGATGGAAGTCCATCGTATGTTAGTAGTGGTCCAAAAATTAATGTTTATGAGTGGAAGCTTCTAGAAAGACCTGATAATAGTAAATTAATACTAGATACTGTAGATAGTGAAAATTTAAAATTTATTCCGGACATACGCGGAGATTATACAATTCAGCTTACAGTCAAGAATTCAATTATCGAGAGCGAAAAAAGAATTGAAACAGTTAACATTGCTCAAAGAATTTTTTTTGTGTCAGATGAGCGATACACCGTTAAGCAGAATCAAAAGCTAAGCGTATTTGACATCGACAATGATCAACTTAACGATATCGTTCTGATAACTACAGATAAATATTTAATATTCACAGGAAATTTTATGCCCTCAGTAATAGACGGATATAAACAATCAAATGATGGATTTTATTTTAAAAACTGGCCGCAACTTAGAACCGGTTTTCTAGGAGTTAGTTCAATTGCAGACTTAGATAATGATGGCTATCCTGAATTATTAGGTATAAACAAAGCGGGAATAGAAGTAATGAATCTGGCAAACCCTGACGAATTGAGATCCGGCTACATAATAATGGAAGGATCATGGCGCATTAAGTATGGAGATTTGCTTTCAAAAAATCTCAACAGTATCTGTCTATTAGAATTTTTTATTTAATTCTGATGAGGACGGCACACATGTGACCTACACTAATCGAATAAACAATGATAAAAATCGGAAAATAACAAGAGTGACTCAGACCTTGTTTGATGAGAAATCATTAGGTGAATTTAGCTTTTTCACTGAAGGAAATTCTGAATATCTTTACACTCTAAATCGAAAAATATCACCCTCTTTTGTTAGTTAATGGATATGGAAGTTGTACGTTTTTAAGGCGTCTATTGGAAACACACCCTTGTTTGAATATGAAAAAGAGATTTCTATTGATACATCTATTGCAACCCCTACTACCCATAACAATACCTGATTACCCATAATTCTCAGCCATGCTTAAAAGCCTGCCAGGCATCGGCGGGGTTCTCAACGCAACATAAGAAAACCGAGGAATCATATCTTCTAATTGAAAGCGCCGATTAAATCGATAGCAAAATTCAGCAAGATAACGTGGTAAATGT
>CALZJE010000106.1 GCA_945787715.1 uncultured Ectothiorhodospiraceae bacterium
GATGTGTTGCCTATATTGCGAAAGCTTGGGGTTAATGAAAAAGAATGAGTCGGCAATGTAAATCATTTTGGACGACGGTTTTATCATGTGGTTGGTGCTGTAGAAATGATGCGGCAATACAGCGATAAAATCGGGCAGTGGTGGATGCAGGGTATGGGTTGTTCGCGTAAGTTGTATGTTTGACGATACTTGTTTTTATAAATGCTCAGTTTTTTGTGCCGGGTTTAATTGAAAGGCAAGAAGATCTCCATTATCTAATCAGTATGTAATTAGTGATGCTAAAGCGGCGTAAGCCTCTAAGTTATGCTGCGATATTAACGGATACATCTAACCCGAGGTGATGGGCCATATTGACCAAGCTATCGAGTCGGAAAGCATCTAGTTTGCCTTGTAATAAAGCACTGACTTCAGGTTGAAAGATATGCAGCACTTTAGCCGCTTACTGTTGAGTTAGTTTTTGATCCTCGATGCTTTTGCTAATGGCTTGTATGAATTCTTATCGTAATTTCGAATTATTTTTCTTAACGGGATTTTTTTCAAGCGCATCCCACACGCTTTCAAAAGTATGTGATTCCATTACATATATAGTCCTCAATATTTGTCTTAAAGCATTCTTGGATATATTGATATCGCGCAGACTGGTTTTCTGAGATTTTTTTGAAAAGCATGCAAAACATAAATACTATTTTCTAGTTTAGTAATGTAGATAACCCGGAACACGTCTTGAATGGAAAAAATTAGCTGAACGTTTAACCTAGAATCCTCAGTTGGACAGGGTGAAGTGTGCGTTTGCGGTGGTGCAGGACAAGGCGTAACGACGCGGAATAGTTATTCTATTCCAAGGAGTTACAAAGCAGTCATGCGCCGCCGCAAACGTGCAATTCGCGCTGTAGCGTTGTTCACCCAGTAAGTGAAGAGCAGAATCGAAGCTAAATATCTTCGTTTCAATACGTTACCATCAGAATGGAGCGGTTAACTGAGGAATCTAGGTTAATATCGATCTCTTCCTTCTCGGATAAAATCGACTATTTCGTCTGAGGTTAATTCTAAGTTTACACCCTTAATGTTCAAGGGCGAATCGCTATCTTCGACAGGTTGAATGATAAAAGATTTCCCATCTCTTCGATTAATTCGTACTACACCTTCTTTTTGAGCGAGCTCCAGGAGATGCGAAAAATTTTGTCTTGCTTCTGAAAATGTATAAACTCGCATAATTAGACCTCTAGTGTTTTTACGCCAATGGATTGAGCTGCAGACATCAAGCTTTTATCCAAAGTAAGTAACGGTGTACCTAGTTGTTGTGCACATTGGATTAGGTATGCATCGTAAGCATAAATTTTAAGGTGATTCACTAATTCAAGTGTTTGAACAAGACTTACTTCAATAAATTTGATGGGAATCTCTTCATAAGCCTGAATACATGCTTGAGCTTGCGCAATATTAATACGATCTCGTTTTAGCATTGCTGAGAAAGCATTACCTATTTCCCAATGTACAGATATAGGGCAAAAAATTTTCGATCTATTTGATATTTCGACGATTTTTCCCTTTGATGGCTCATTTGTAATAACCGCTATCAGCGCTGAAGTATCTAGCGTAATCTCCATGCCAAATCTCTTTGATGTACAATTGTACATTATAGTAAATGTTTATTGGATTATCTAGGGATATTGTGATTTTGGGAACCGCTTTCTACCATATTGTTTTACATGTAGACGTTGAATCAGCAGAAAGCTGGTCTGACGAAGTTATTATTGAGCGTTTGAAAAAATTATTCAAAGCAATATGTTGATTGATCGTTTTCTGCGAGGTGAAATTAAATCGAGTTAATCGACTGGACAGGTAGAGTAATTCGCGATGATAAAGAAGGTGCTATTCCTGCCGATGTATTACCTATTTTGAGAAAGCTTGGGGTTAATGAAAAAGAGTGGGTTGATAACGTGAATCATTTTGGCCGACGCTTTTATCATGTAGTCGGTGCAGTGGAAATGATGCGGCAATATAGCGATAAAATCGGGCAGTGGTGGATGCAGGGTATGGGGTGTTCTCGTAAGTTGTATGTTTGATGAAATTTTTGTTTTCAGGTGAGAGGGTCTCTATTTTCTAATAGGCTCATTTTTTAATATCTGAAGATTTAAGTTCGCGTAGCTTGCTGCGAATATCTTTGTTCAGGTGTAGGCATGAATCTAATATCCATGCTTGAATCAGTCGCAATTGTTTTATAGGCAAACTACCAGCAAGAATCTCTCGGTTAACTGAAACGGGTTTATTTCACGCCTTCAATTAACGCAATATCTTTCTTCAGCAAGTCATTAACCATTGTATTAAGCTCGACGCCTTTTGCTTTTGCCTTTTCTGCGAAATAATCTAGTACTTCTGCATCAAGATAAACAGGTAAATGGTATTGGGCGCTTGTGTTATAAAATTTGCCACGTTCGCCTTTAGAAAAATCGTATTCTTTATGCATGTTATTCACCCTTCTTTATATTGTTGGATTTCATGTTTGGTAGCTGATCTGGCGGAGATAAGCCGGATAGTCACTGTATCGTTATTTGGGTTGCGGTACGTGTGCACTACAACGAGATAATGTTGGCCATTGATTTGTCCTAGAGTAATCCAGCGGTCTTCTTCATTGCTCGAGCTATAATCGTCATAGATGGTAAGCGCCATTGGATCTTTAAAAACCTCGGTTGCTAGGTCAAAGGTTATGCCATGTTTCTCTGAATTATGATGAGCTTTGGTCGGATCCCATTCGAAATTATATTGCATTTATTGATCTACCCCTTCTTTTGCTAATGATGGGCGTCTAGCATTTGGTGTAGTGAGTGAATTATCCGGATTTGTCGTGTTTTTTTAACTTTAAATTGAATTTCATAAATACGCCCAAGGTGGCGGTAGAATTAAAATCATCAAAAACGTATTGCTCCGCTAACCCGGTGCTTAATTTCAAATAAGCTTACGTTCTAAACTGTTAAATTTGCAGCGTGCAAGTGCATTAGGGTGAAAATATAACACAGAATCTAGCAAAAAAGCGGCCAATACCGTGATCTATCTTAATTTATGGAGCAGATTGCTATCTATTCTAAGGCATATATGGGGTACCCAAAATCTGGGCTTTGCAGTCAACCAATCTTAAAGTTCGTGAAGGTGGTACGTTTGAGAAAAGATTTCTGCAACATCATTGATATTATTGGGTATATTTTTATAGCTTAATTATAGACTTTCTTTTTATAAAAAATAATATAGTTTCTATGTCGTGATTAAATTTGTTGATGGTCAGCTAAACTGATCAATAATGGCAATTAATTCGTGAGCTATGTTGCCGTAAGCTCACTGTTTTAAAGGTGGCGAATCGCTCGCGAATGACGCGCAGAAAGGCCTGCCTTTTTCTTTACAGGATTATTTAGAGCTAATTGACTGGACAGGTCGCGTGATTCGAGAAGATAAAAAAGGTGCGATACCTTCCCATGTGTTACCCATATTGCGAAAGTTTGGTGTTAACGACAAAGAGTGGGTCGATAATGTGAATCATTTTGGTCGACGCTTTTATCATGTTGTCGGTGCCGTAGAAGTTATGCGGCAATACAGTGATAAAATCGGCCAGTGGTGGATGCAGGGTATGGGTTGTTCTCGTAAGTTGTATGTTTAATGAAGCTGTTTACTTGTGTACAATTATCACTGACAGGCTTTCTTGTAAAGCGAGTAGGTCTTTATTTTCTAGCCGGCCCATTTTTCTTATAATTAACTTTTTCTATAGTCGATATTTCAAACAAATCCTTCCCCTTTTTTCTAAACTGTTACTCTTTACCGGTGAGGCTGGCAAGAAACTTTGTAAAAGGAACTATATCCTGATTGACGCTGGCGCTTTCTAGTGCGCTCATATATTCGTTTCGTTTTTCAACCGGAATAACGACCCATTGATAATCGCCAGCCGCAAGCATGGCGTTCATTAAGAATCTTCCCATGCGGCCATTGCCGTCTATATAGGGATGGATATAAACAAATATAAAATGCCCAAGAACAACTCTTACCGCCGGATTATGTTCTTTTTCCAGCAACCCACTAAATGCCGGCATTAAATCGCGAACAGCCTCATGGTTCGGCGGGGTGTGCATTGATTTTCTGATATAGACAGGGCGATTTCTATAACCGGCCAAGTCAGCCGCTTGAATTATTCCAGCAGCCACACTTGATCCAAATAATTCCCGATACCATGCGTTGTGATCGTTATCTACAGTATCTCCGGCATTTGCACCGTTCAAGATCTTTACAATGCTTTTCTTTACCGCCTGAAATGCCTGCCAATATCCTCTAGCAGCCAGAGCATTCTGATGTTCTTTATCTTCTTCGGCGTAATCAGGATTCCAGTTCCCGGAACGAACACGCTCAATCAGTTGTTCACTCACTCGATATCCTTCAATAGACAATGAATGATAAGCATCAGTGATAAAGATATCGTCTATCTGCTTTAAATAGGCACTCGTATCTTTGATTGCTCCCGGTGAAGCTGGAAAATTGGCAATAACAGGTTCTCTGAAACTTTCCCACATCATTCGCAACCGGTTTACGTAAGGTGAAGTTTCACGACTGCTCAAGATGATTGCTGGTTTATTAGTGAATGGATCAGTTTCATTGATTGTGTATCCGGCTGCTTCCATAGTATCGATAATATCGTTTGCCACTTTTTCCCGACCAATATTTCTGAATGCTCCCGCTAACCTTCCGGCTATAGTGCTATGATTTCCGTCAATGAGTTTTCTGATTAACCCGGAGGCTTCGGATACCATCGAAAGTGCTGCGCGCATTTCTATCGGCTTTGTTAAAAACTGGTTGGGAGAGCAGGCAATTAAAGCAGAGTAGATGTTCATTACTTTCATACCTTCAACAATTGTCATGTTTTCTTTAGGCGGGATATTAAGCCTCAAATCAAGTATGGATGTATCATAAAGCAAATCTGTGGGTTTATTGCCTCCTTTAGGTGAGCGGACTAACAACTGACTTGGCACTGTTCTACTACCGATGTGAAAACTTATCGATTGCTCGGGCGAAAGACACCAGTTGTCACCGAACCTTGCTGTTAGATAATCACGGCAAAATCCCCAGAAAGAGGAATACCATGCTGTACTGTCTCCCGGTTGTTCGTCCGGTCTTGAGGAGATATACCACCCCTTCATGACTTCTTGGATAAATCCATTTTTAAGCAGGCGTTGCCTGTGTATTCGGCTTAGGTCTCCGGTACGGATAGCCACAATACCATCATCCTGTAACTTCTTTAGAACGCTTAAAGACTGAGCTAATTTGTCTGATGGTGTTGCCATTATTATCCGGATTTAGGTTTTTATGTTATCTGATTTTTAGGTTATTAAGTATTGTTATATTTAGGTTATTGTGTCAAGTCATATTTAGGTTATTATGTCGAAAACTGCACTTTATCACCGTCAGGAAGGTTCTGATTCTTACGTGATGCGACCCTCCTCCAAATATTATTAGGATAGTAGTCACTGCTCAAGATTATTATTCAATATAGGACTTGAAGTTCCTTTTTGCATAATTTATCGTGAGTTTATGATTGAACGCCATTTAAAAACAGAGTTGCTTCACCTGATTACGGAATGCCCAGTGGTAACGTTGTTGGGGCCAAGGCAAGCAGGCAAAACCACGCTTGTGCGTGATGTATTAGTCAATTATGACTATTGCAACCTGGAGCAGCCCGAGATGCGTCAATATGCTATCGACGATCCAAAAGCGTTTCTCGCGCAGTTTAAAACGAATGTTATCCTTGATGCCTAGATTCAAGTAACAAGTGCAACGAGTACCTGAATTACTCAGCTATATTCAAGTACTCAATCACTGGCTGGAAGAACCAGTATTTTAAACTTGCTTCCTATTTCCATTGCTGAATTATCTGCCGCTGGTATTTCATTTGATTCATTTGAATCATATATTTATCAGGGTTTCTTACCGCGTATATATGATCAGCAGCAACGGCCAACCCAAGCATATTCTAATTATTATCAAACTTATATTGAGCGTGATGTCTGGCAGTTAATTAATTTAAAAGATTTAGCCTTGTTTGAAAAGTTTATGAAACTATTGGCAGGTCGAGTTGGGCAGTTGATGGATTATTCGTCGTTAGCAAATGATGTGGGGTAAGTGCAAAAACAATTCGCCATTGAGTGTTTAAAAAACCGTACTAATCAAGGTCGGCTATCTAATTTATACTTTTTTCGAGATAGCAATGGCAATGAAGTCGATATTGTTTGTCAGCATGGTAGAGAGCTTACGCTATTAGAAATTAAATCCAGTTCGACCTATCAATCGTCGATGCTCAAAGGATTAAAAAATTTAAAAAAACTATCGCCAACAATGACGTAGGCTTATTTGATTTATGCCGGTGAAAATTTATCTTTTAGTCATGATATAGATGCTTTGAAGTATGATCAGGTGGGGTGGGTGTTTCTAGAATGACTGTTGATCGGTTTGAGCGTTTTAATAATGTCAATTGCCATAGAACAGTACATAGCAGTATATAGGGCGGCCAGTGCGCCAAACGAAGCTGGCGGTGGATGCAGGGTATGGGGCAATACAATTAACTTAAGCCGAAGTTGGCTTTTGTAGCTTGGATGAAGTTTACGGAATCCAGGAATTTTAGATAAATTATCCCCGGGTTACGCAAGCTCCACCCAGGCTACGTTTCTGAAGTTAATGACATTGGGGTATGGGGTGTTCAAGAAAATTATATGCTTGATGTTTAATTGTAGATCACGATTATTTCTTGACTAATTTCAATGAAGTTGTTTTCTGTGAAGGCTTCGGCAATTGTAGGCAAGTTAGTTCGAATAATTCTTTCGAGATCTTGATTGCTAATATTACCAGTTGCAACAAAAAGTAATTTGGAAGGTTTACTATTGATTAATTGTGATTGGATAAAATCATCGTCTTTAGTGACAACGATCCACTGTTCATGTTCCGCGATTTTAATAATCTCGTTGTCGCTGGTTCGGTTGCCTTTTAATAATCTCGTTGTCGCTGGTTCGGTTGCCTTTAGGTAAGTCTGGTGTGTTTGGTTTTATACCCAAGTTATTCTATCCATATGCAAAAGCGCTTTGGTAATTGAGCATCAATAAGGAACTTTATGCCGCAGTTCGATTCAACCGTTTTACATGCGCAAGTCGGGCTGCATAAGCCAGGACTGCAAGGATATCTTCACGTGTTAAGTCTTCATAGTCGCAAGTATGTCGTCTATACTCATACCACTAGCAAGCCATTCCAGTACGTTCTCAACGGGATAGCGCAAATTTCGGATGCAAGGTTTTCCATGGCAGATATTAGGATCGATTGTAATGTACTTATTGATATACAATTGGTTCACCGTTTAGGTTGTGGTTTGGGGTAAAGGGGTGAGCTTAAAATATTCAACCTACGTTTTGCCCAAAGGGCCGACGTTTAAATGGTGCAAATCCATTTTTGAGTATGATCGAAGCCATCACGTATCCTATCGCATCATTACTATTCACGCAAATACAAGTGCTGGGATGGATCTCCAGTTAAACTTAATAACTTTGATATCCGTTGAACAATTGATCCTGGACTGCAAGGGGAGTTATTGATGGGTGTCCACATAATTTCCTATCATCGTCCTCTTGTATGCCATATCCTAAGTATATACAAGACAGTTGTTTTTAACGATGTCCCGCAATCAGTTTTTCTTCGATGTATATAAGCGAACGGGGCGGTTGATGATGAATGGTAGTTTATTGAGTGCTGATTATCCCGCGTTAAATCTTTCTGCAAAACGTGAGCTTGAATTTAATGAGCTGATGATGCGTTTTTATGTCTCTGGTGATGAAGCTGAAATAAGATTAGTGATGGGTGCCCCATAAATTCCATAGTTGCTTAAGTTCTACACAGGTTTATGCCAAAGTCAGTTGGCAAGGACTAAAAGACGTGCGCCGGTAAACACATTTGGCGGCATTGGTGGAGACAGAAGAGGTGGAGGTTGTTGAGGAAAATGACGATAAACCCTGATATGCTTAAACCTAGAATCCTCAGTTGGAGAGGGTGAAGCGTGCAATTCGCCCTGAAGCATACCTCACCCAGCAGGTGAAGAGCAGAATCGAAGCTAAATGTCTTCATTTCAATACGTTACCATCAGAATGGAGCGGTCAACTGAGGAATCTAGGTTTAAGGCAAAGAAACATTAAGAGGAGTGATAACGATGCCATCTGCCATGCATGATGTAAAAGAACTGGTGAACCACTTACCGGATGATACCAGTATCGAAGATGTGCAATACCACTTGTATGTCTTGGAAAAAATCCGCAAAGGACGGGATGACATTAACCACGGTCGTCACTACACCACAGAAG
Organism: uncultured Ectothiorhodospiraceae bacterium; assembly: GCA_945787715.1. Classification (GTDB taxonomy): domain Bacteria; phylum Pseudomonadota; class Gammaproteobacteria; order S012-40; family S012-40; genus CALZJE01. The sequence continues at coordinate 8,370 of CALZJE010000106.1, forward strand.
AAGCGAAGGAACGGTTAAGTCGATGGCTCAAACCGTAAAATGGTCGCAAGAATCCTTGGATGATATAGATAGTATTGCTGAATATATTGCTCGGGATTCAATCTATCACGCGCAGAACGTGGTAGAAAAACTCTTTGAACTCGGTGACAGCCTACTAGACCAACCTGAAGTCGGTCGAATGGTTCCTGAACTAAATGATCCGAATGTGCTGGAACGCTTTATCTACAGCTATCGACTGATCTACGAAATTACAACCAAAGAGATCCATATCCTGGGTGTTATCCACGGAAAGCGTCTACTGGAATCTGTTGATCGTTTCGAGCTGTAAAACGCAGGCACATTATCTCAGTTAGGCCCGTATTCCAAACCTAAACGCAATAGTTTCCTGGTAAATTGCCAGTAAGAATTTTTTAATAATCTGGATTGCCCGATCAAAGGTTATGCCATGTTTCTCCGCGTTACGATGCGCTTTGGCTGGGTCCCATTCAAAATTATATTGAGAATGTTCTCTCGTATCTGCAAAGGCTAAACTTCTATTTAATAAGATAAGGCTAATATGCATCATTGATGGTCATCTTTACTGTCATAACTGCCTACCTTAAAACTTCTAGTCCTCTTTTGTTAACAATATTTAACAGTTTTAATGAAGGACCATTGGGCTTTTTTACACCCTGCTCCCATTGCTTAACGGTAGATGGGCGAGTGTTGAGGTATGCTGCGAAAACAAGCTAGTCAGCATGATAACTTGTTCTAATTTTTTTGATTTGTGCTGCGGTATAAACTTTGATAGGCGGTAAGCACCATGCATCATATTCATGCATGGTTTTCTTATCTATGCCGCCTACTTTGTGTAAGCTTTTGGCTGTTTCATGTACAGCTTCTAAAATCGGCTTATCCATCATTGCTTACCTCAATTTCAAATAGTCCGCCGCTTTTAATCGCGAGATTTAATTTTGTCATGCGGCAACAAAATCGGGCAATGGAGGATGCTGGGTATGGACTGTTCTCATAAATTATACGTTTGATGAAGTTGTTTATTTCACTGCGAATCAACATGCCCAGTAGCAGGCTTTTTATTATCCAAACGAATAACCTTCATTACCCGCCAAGCATGACTCATCCCCCAAAAATAGAGAATAAACAAAAACAACATCCCAATAAACATCAATTGTTCGGGTAAATTAGCATTCAAGGAAATCAATCCCACCACAGAAAGAAAAGCTGCAACTCCAATCATCACCCAAACACATTGCTTAACTGAATAACCTGCAACTAAAAGAATATGATGAAAATGCTCTCTATCAGGCGCAAATGGAGACCGGCCTTTAATAATCCGTCGAATCATAATACAAACTGTATCAAGTATGGGTAACGCAAATACCCACAGTGCAGTAACAGGCGTGATGATTCTGTCATCACCTTGGGCAGATTGAATAAAAACCCACGCGAGCAGCAAACCTAAAAACATGCTGCCACCATTACCCATAAATATCCTTGCTTCAGGCAAAATTGATGATCGCATATTGAATAATAGAAATGCGGCCATCACAGCTATAACCAGCGGTAAGAAGTGAATCATGTCTGTTGCTTTGGCGACAAATGCGGCAATGAGTAGTGCAGATACGCTGACAAAAGCCAAACCGCCCGCAAGTCCATCCAATCCGTCAGACATATTAGTCGCGTTGATGACGCCAACAATAGCAACCAGCGTAAATATGGTAGAAAACCAGTGAAGCTCAACAGTGCCAGCGCCGAATAAATTACCTAAATCGAGTAGCTCAGTCCCATCAACAAATACCACAATCAATGCAGCGAGAATTTGCGCAAGAAATCGGGCCGATGCGCGAAGGTCTACGTAATCGTCTATTGTGCCGACAACAAGTAGAATGCCGCCTGCGACAAGTAAACCTTTGAAATCACCAATGCCATCGCCTGATACCAGTATCCCAACAAGTAATCCCAGATACATAGCAACACCGCCAATCAATGGAATATTACCGTGGTGTTTTTTTCTACCGCCGGGTTTATCGAGTAGTTTAATTTTGTGAGCGACAGGGGTCAAAATCCAAATGAGCAAGCAGGTCAAAAGGAAGGAGATAAGAACACTAATTAATAACATACAGTTCGGTGATGCCTTTGTCTAAATGTACTATTTTTAAACTTGAAACGAAACGCGTAAGCATTATTGCGGCAAGGATACCTTAATATTAATATCACTTCCATAAACAAGCATAATTATCCAACACTTAGCTTGTTATGTGAGCGGCTTGTTGAGCAATAGTCGATGGTTGTTTAATAATGCTACAACCGAAGACAATATTTGCTCAATCCAATAAGCTGGCGTTTGAAACTGCGTTTCCCATTTCCGTCAACAATCTGTGTTCGATATTTTGACGATTTAATATCGCTTTAACTAGCTTTAGCATTTTATAGACCATTATTTTTTGTCTCTGGTTCAAACGAAAAAATGATTAATTTGATGAGCCAGTGGTTGGGTGTGTGTAATACAGCGATGTTTTCAATAGACATGTAACATGCTATTTCTGGTGATGAGTAGTTCGTGATCATTGGTAAGGTTAAACATTGTACTGACGATTGATTAACTGATACTGCTGTGTGGATATTTTAAAGGAAGATTTGCGATGATGATTCCATCAGCTTTGGATGAGCTATATGCTTCGATAGCATGAAGGTTTGTCGCTTTGTAGGGACAAGGAATGTTATTAGGGAATATTGTAGTACTGGTGAAAATGAAATTTAGTCTGTTATTTTCGAATCAAATTATCGATTGGGTTTAAGTTTTAAGTTTTAAGTTCGTGTTGAAAAATCCGAGCTACGTACATGCACGGTACCTACGATAATGTTTGATTGGGATTCATCAAAAGCTGTTTCTAATATAATGAAGGGGGGTGTTTTTTAAAAGGCGCGCTGAGTCCAGATCCCACACTTATTCTACTGAAGTCTGGAGTCAATAAAGAAGCAGGGTGTTCTCACTAATAGTCTGTTTGGTTGTGCATCGCGCTAAATTGGACTTTTTTATTTCAGACCTTCAATGAGTGCGATATCTTTTTTTAGTAAGTCATTTGCTATTGTATTAAGGTCAACCCCTTTGGCCTTCGCTTTTACTGCAAAATAATCGAGAACTTCTGCATCGAGATATACCGGCAAATGGGTTTGAGCATTTTTATCGCTGCAAACAGGGATCATTTATAGCGTTGGATTGTTTGTGGTAAAGTGGGCGCTAGCAAGTCACAAACAGACCGGTGCTGTAAAAGGTCCTTTGGATTGTTCAATTTTATTCTTGAACAGCCTTGATAATTGCTTTTGGGTTTTGTTTTATTACTTTAAGTAATACTCTCGCAGGCCCTCTTGGAGAGCGAAGCCCTTGCTCCCAATGACGTAGTGTGCCAATTGAAATACCAAAAGTTGCGCAAAACTTCTGCTGACTCATTCCTGTTTTTTCACGTATGGCTTTTACATCGATAGTTTCAGGTTTATGTTCAACGATGTTAGTTGAATTACCTTTTGCGTGATCGATAGCCTCATTAAGGCCTTCTGATATTTCAGTGAATGCTTTGCCCATTTCGTTGTCTCCAGTAAGTTACTAACTTTTTTACTGCACTTGCTAAAATGTTCTTTTCCTCTGAAGTGATGTTTGCTTTTTCATTCTTTCCAAAAGTGGCTAACAGATAAAGTGGCATCATTTCACTGTGAAAATAATATATTATCCTTACGCCACCACTTTTTCCGCCATCGCCTTTTTTCCATCTAAGTTTTCTAATTCCACCTGTGCCTTGAATGAGATTTCCAGCGCTAGGGTGTTCAGACAAGTAGGCGATCAAATCTTCCTTCGCTTGTTCAGAGAGTAATTCTTCGATTTTTCGTTGAAAAGATTCAGTTTTAGCTACAGTAATCATTTTATAATGAATATACTCCATTGGAGTACTTGTCAAATATAAGCTAAATTGTTGATTATTAAAATGCGATTTTTCTCGAGTAAACCTGAGAGCAGCAAACTAATAGCACCTTTTATATATAGCCAAAACATGCGACTTCATAAAACCTGGGTGCTCATTTCTATAGAATGTGGACTTTATGTGATTGATTTATCAAAAGTTAATCCTCAAACTTGAATATAATTACATTGTAGTTATAATTTTGATATGAGCGAGTTAAAATTCACATGGGATGAAACAAAAAATGCCAAAAATCAAAAGAAACATGGAATCTCTTTTGAACAAGCTAAAACTGTATTTTTTGACGATAGGGCACGACTCATTCCCGACCCAGACCATTCAGATGACGAAGATCGTTACATTTTGCTAGGTCTTTGTTCTCAATTACGGGTCTTGATTGTATGTCATTGCTATCGTGACGATGGTCATTCTATAAGAATTATATCCGCTCGTAATGCAAACAAATCTGAAAAACGGCAGTACGAGGATTTCCATCATGCGTGATAACTATGATTTTTCTAAATCAATTAAAAATCCATATTCTAAAAAGCTAAAAAAGCAAGTCACGATCCGACTTGATGAAGATACTATAGAATATTTTAAGAACATGGCCGAAGAGAAAGGTATTTCCTACCAAAGCCTTATAAATCTATATCTTCGAGATTGCGCTGACACTAATAAAGAACTTAAAGTTAAGTGGGGATAAAACAGCATGCATTCTAGCATTGATAAGCAGATAAAGGCTGTAAAGATCAGTCATTTCAAATGATGATGAATACTTATTCAGACCAACAGTATTATGCTCGGTTATTTGAAAAATCCAGGACTTGCATATAGTTTTATACAAAGATATCTCAATTTTTAAAAATAGGTGCCAGAGAGCAATAAACTCTAATAATTAGTAACAATTCCTCTCTGCCCCGGTTTTTCTGTCAGGTAAACGGGGGGAGGTAAAGCGAAACATAAAATAGGAGGCGGCAATGTCAACAATATCCATGTTTTATGGAATTATTATTGATATGTCTTTTTTCGATAATAAAAAACACCATAAGCCTCATATCTATGCAGAGCATAAAACGGCATTGTCAATTGACGATGGAGAGCTGTTGGATAGCAATTCATGAAGACAAATTGATGGCTGACTGGAAATTGGCTATTGATGGACAAGATTTGTTTCTTATCGATCCTTTAAAGTAGGAGTGTCATATGCTTACGGTTAAAGAAATTATGCATGTAGAAGGTTATACGTTACGAGCTAAGGTATCAAATGGAGTGGAGGGTATATTTGATATACCCCCGTATATTGATAAGGGGATATTTACTCAGTTAAAAAACATTCATTATTTAAAACAAGTAAAAATAAATTTATCTGGTATTTGTTGGCGGAATGGGCAGGATTTTAGTGTGGATACAATTGAGTTTGATATCAAGCAATAGCTGACTAAATTATAATTATGGTTTCTTAAGTTGATGAGATTTCTAATTATAATCTGTATGTGATTGATGAAGCTGTTAAGGCATAAGCCTCATAACTATGCAGCGATATTGACGGATACATCCAATCCGAGGTGATGGGCCATATTAACCAAGCTATCGAGCCGAAAAGCGTCTAGCTTGCCCTGCAATAAGGCACTAACTCTAGGTTGAGAAATATGCAGTATTTTAGCTGCTTGCTGCTGAGTTAATTGTTGATCCTCAATGCTTTTACTAATGGCTTGCATAAGTTGTGACCGTAATTTTAAATTTTTATTTTTTACAGGATTTTCCTCTAGCGCATCCCACACACTTTCAAAAGTTTTAGATTTCATTATTTAATCCTCTGTAGTTGTTTAAAAGCATTCTTGGATGCATTGATGTCGCGCTGACTAGTTTTCTGAGTTTTCTTTTGAAACGCATGAAGCACATAGACACTATCTTCGAGTTTCGCAATGTAGATAACCCGGAATGTTCCTTCATGCTTGATGCGAATTTCCTTTACCCCTTGGCCGATTGCGTTCATCGGTTTCCAGTCTGTTGGCTCCAATCCTTTCTGAAC
>CALZJE010000107.1 GCA_945787715.1 uncultured Ectothiorhodospiraceae bacterium
ACACATAATTTCATGATTAAGATTGAGAAAGATGGAAAGGTTCTCACGGATGTGAAGATTAACTCAAAAGTTGTTCATCCTAACGGACAATCGCAATCAAAGGGGTTAATGCGTATGGGTGATTGGTATATGAATGGTTATGATCTTGGTCATGATGGAAATCATCAATTAATGATCCTCTTTAAAACTGTTGATGGTAAAAAACACAAAGGTGGAATTAATTACTCAAGTAAATAGATATAGTTCGAGAGCTGATTTTTTATCAATAAGTTCTCGCATTAACGTTATTGAAAAATTTTATATGTATTTTCATTTTTTGAAAAATTATAGATTTAACTAACCTTGAAAAAATGAAGTTTTAGGCATATGGTTATGTACATGGAAAAGAAAAATCTACAATTAATAAACTTTGTTCTGGTCATCGCAATGGTGGCGCAGATCGTAGGTTTTTCTTTTATCATGGATGACATTTCCCGTGGACATCATGATCAACAAATCACATATCATCACCATCAATCAATATTGGACTTTGATGATATTGAATCTGAACAAGTAAATCATGATGAAAGTTTTGTTGATGATTGCTGCGCATCTCCTGCCTGTGGTGTTGCGGCAATTACAAACTCAAATCAAAAAGCCATAGAATGTAGACATAATTTTATTATTGTCTATTCGGTAGCTTGGCATACCGTCTCTCTCCCCGCTGATTTCAAGCCACCCAAGATTATCTCCTGACACAATAAATCAACATTAGTTGATTGTGAGTTTGTGTTTACATTTTGTTGTGTAAATAACGTGTATTGCGCTCAATAAGTCTTTGCAATATTCGAATTAAACGTTATTCAATTCTCACAACCCTAACATTAGAACTCTCAATCTAGATAAGAATTTTCGCTGTTTAGTTATTCGACGCTGGTTTATTTTTTACTCATAGGTTGTTGAAATGAAATATAAGCACGTTCAGAAGGAGAAGAAAGATGTTTGAAATTATACCAAATTGGCATCCCATATTTGTTCATTTTACAGTAGCGCTTTTGTCGTTATCCGTCGGGCTTACGATTGTAATCCCATTCATCAAGTCTCCATTGAAAGATCAATGGCAAATTGTTGCCCGATGGGCTTTATGGTTTGGGGCGGGTTTTACTGTAATTACTGGTTTAACCGGTCTTTATGCTTACAACACAGTGGCACATGACTCGCCTTCACATTTGGCAATGACTGATCATCGTAACTGGGCAATCGTTACGATTATTTCATTTTTAGCGCTTGCAGGATGGTCCATACACTGGTTCAGACAAAACAGAACGTTAGGTAAGGTATTTATTTATTGCATCGCTGTAAGTGGCATGTTGTTGGGGTCTACCGCCTGGCATGGAGCCGAAGTAGTTTATCGTTATGGTGTGGGCGTCAAGTCTTTACCAAAAGCGGACACCCACCAACATGAAGGTGGTACTCACGAACATCCGAGTGATCAAGATCAACATTCGGGTAGTCAACACCATGATGAATTAAGTGACAAAGCATTGGACTTTAGTGGGATGGAAGACATGGAGATGGATGACGGACATGACCACAAGCACTAATAAGTGGTTTTTTGAAAATCACCAATAGTATTTGAAAAAGGAGAACATAGTGAAAGCAAACTACAAAACATATTTAGCTTCAATAATGGCACTATTTTTCTCAACAGCGGTATTGGCTGATCAGGGAGTATGTGACGGTGAGGGAACAGTACACGTCAATAAAATGGGAATAGTGAACGAAAAGATATTACAAGAAAGTATCGATCGTCTAGAAAAGCGAATGAAAAGAGCGCATAACGCACGACATGCCCGCATACAACACGATCACATAATTAAAGAACATCTAGCTGATATGAAAGATGCAATGACTAAACTACATAATTTGATGTTAAAGGGTGGCTGTACAGAAGCAGCACATGGCGCGACGATGGATGTACGAATGGAGGTAATGGAAAAACGAATGGACATGATGCAGCGCATGATGGAACAAATGGTCGAGCATATTGCAGAACAAAAAGAATGATCAGGTATTAGAAATGGGCGGATGAATGATGATGCACGAAATGGATGGATGGCATTGGGGATTCGGCTTTGGTCATTGGATATTTGGAATATTATTCTGGTTGGTGATTATCCTGGCGATCCTTGGATTAATAAAATATTTATCAAGTAACAAGTGAAGAAGTAAGCGAATTTGGAGGCTGTTAAAATGAAAAAGATTATTATTGTAGGAATGTTTTGTATTGGCTCTTTTAATGTTTCTGCAGCACCTACCATGTATGTGCCAAGTGGCAATAGCAATGATGTAATGATTATTGACCTGTCAACAGACAAAATAATAGGGCGCATTGGCGAGCTGGAAAATCCTCATGGATTGGCCGGCAGCCCGAATACAGAATATCTGGTAGCCGGAAGTATGAAGCCAATGAGTCAGGAATCAGAAGGGGCTGTAAAACCTCGTGATATGAGTGATAAAGAACACGACTCCCACCATTCAGGCAGTAGTAGGAACAATAAAAACAATACATCAAGTTTTGTCTCGATTGTGCACCCACAACACGGTCATGTCATGCGTCGCATCGCCGTTAATGGGCTAACCCATCACACAATTGTCTCTCCAGATGGTAAACATGCCATTGCTGTTCACCCTGGAGTAGGTGGTGTCTCAGTGATTAATCTTGACGAGATGAAGGTAGTTAAAGAAGTGCAGACCGGCAAGTGGCCAAATTACGCGGTGTTTACACCTAATGGTAAACGTCTTTACGTTTCTAATGCAGAACCAGGAACCGTTAGTGAAATAGATACCAGTGATTGGTCTGTCATACAGCAAATTAGCGTTGGTAAAAAACCAGAGCATATGAGCATGGCAAAAGATGGAAAGAAACTCTACGTTGCAAATGTTGATGATGCAACTGCGGCTGTTATTAATCTGGAAAAGTCTGAAGTTGATAAGCGTTACTCGGTAGGAAAAAAGCCGCATGGAATTGATGTATCCGTTGATGGGCGTTGGTTGTTTGTATCCAGCAAAAGTGGAAACAAATTGCACCGCATTGATTTGATTGAAGATGAAATAGTAAGCGTCGATCTAACACCGGCGCCATATCACTTGGAATATGTAGACAAACTTAAAAAGCTCTATGTGGCCAGCCGAAAATCACCAAAAATTTGGGTGATAAACCCTTCAACATTAAAAATTGAAAATGAGATCGACATCAAACAGGGTGTTGCTCATCAAATGGTTGTGATGGATTAGTCGGTTATATTTCACGATAGTGAAATCGAACACAAGTGAAAAGGTCATAAAATAAGAAAAAGCTATTGAACATCACAGGACGCCGAATGATCTGGCTCAATCAGAATAAGCGAGAACAAATAGGAGGTGAGTTATGACACTACATAATGATAAGTGTCCGGTATGTGGTATGAAAGCAAATGCTGATCTACCATCTGTGGAATATCAGAAAATGTTCTTTCATTTCTGCTCCAAGCAGTGCAGGGAAACATTTATTGCACGGCCTAACCTCTATCGTATTAGAGCTGGAAATGTGCGCAACGAAGCCATAAAACGGCGAACAATGCATTTAGCTGAACAGTTGGATAATGAGGTTACAGAATTGCTAATTCCCTACTTGACTGAGTTGATGGGAGTAAAAGATGTCGTCATTGAGGAAGATAAAGTGCATGTCACTTATGATCTATTACAGGTGACGGAGGAACAAATAGAAAACGCCTTGGTTGACGTTGGAGTACAGCTTGGTAGTGGTTGGGTGGATCGTTTTCGCCGCGGCTGGGTGCATGATTCTGAAGAAATAGAATTGGATAATCTGGCTGCACCACCGGCGCCATGTTGCAATCGCGCACCTCCTCGAATTAAGTAGGTAAATGCCGAGATAATAATAATGAAAGAATCGGTACCTGATGATGCGATCTGTCATTTGATCGAGTCAGTTAGTAAAGTAAACAAGATCACTAGAGAAAAGGAGACAGAATATGAAGACTGATCCGGTTTGTGGCATGAATGTCTCGATTGATTCCACACATGCCACAGAGTATGAAGGAAAGCATTATCAATTTTGTAGTGAAATCTGTCTGCATAAATTTGAGACTGAACCAAAGAAGTACATACAGGGAGAAGCCGAGCATGATCATACTTGTTGCGAGAATGATCATCATGTGCATACGCAAACTGTTACTACAGAAAAAATATTGGATGAAGAATCGGCGATCTACACATGTCCCATGCATCCTGAGATCGTACAGGATCATCCTGGTGCGTGTCCTAAATGTGGTATGGCATTGGAACCGCGTAGCATAGAAACAAAAGAGGATACCAGTGAACTGGATGATATGACGCGACGACTCTGGGTCAGTACCTTGTTGGCTATTCCTATCTTTTTTAGCGCCATGGGATCAGAACTTTGGCCCGATACTATTAATAATTTGATTTCACCTGTCGCACGACAATGGGGAGAGTTGGTTTTATCTACTCCTGTCGTGTGGTGGGGCGGCTGGATCTTTTTCCAACGTGGTTGGCAGTCCATTCTCACTCGTAATCTAAATATGTTTACCTTAATTGCTATCGGTGTTGGTGTCGCGTGGGTTTACAGTTTAATAGCGGTGGTAATGCCTGGCATATTTCCTCCTGGTGTATTAAGCAAAGAAGGAATGGTGCCCGTTTATTTTGAAGCTGCTGCCGTCATTACCGCACTTGTTTTATTAGGGCAAGTGATGGAGTTGCGTGCTCGTAGCCAAACCAATGCTGCCATCAAGCTACTGCTTGGCCTTGCACCTAAAACAGCGCGAATTGTTCACGAAGATGGTAAAGAAGAAGATATTCCTCTAGAACATGTGCAAGTAGCTGATCGTTTACGTATTCGCCCCGGTGAAAAAGTACCGGTAGATGGCGAAGTAGTTGATGGTGATAGTAACGTTGATGAATCAATGGTGACGGGTGAACCGATTCCTGTGAAAAAAAAAGCAGGCGAACGACTGATTGGTGCAACGGTTAATGGAACCGGTGGCTTGTTGATGAGAGCAGACAAGGTGGGCGCTGATACCTTACTCGCACAAATTGTCAAAATGGTGGCTGAGGCACAGCGCTCCCGCGCACCCATTCAAAAGCTGGTGGATGTTGTTGCAAGCTATTTTGTGCCTACGGTTGTAGTTGTTTCCCTCATTACGTTTTTAGTTTGGAGTCTTTGGGGGCCAGAGCCTGCAATTGCCTACGCTGTCATTAACGCGGTAGCGGTTCTAATTATCGCCTGCCCGTGTGCCCTGGGCCTTGCAACGCCTATGTCCATCATGGTGGGCACTGGCAAGGGGGCAATGCTTGGTGTGTTGATAAAAAATGCCGAGGCATTGGAGATTATGCAAAAGGTAGATACATTGGTGGTGGACAAAACCGGGACGCTCACTGAAGGTAAACCAAAGTTGGTTTCAGTTTTTGCTAATGAGGGTTTTCAAGAAAATGATAACCTGAGACTAGCTGCAAGTCTGGAGCGAGCGAGCGAACATCCATTAGCTGAAGCAATCGTACAGGGTGCTGAAGAACGAGGAGTTGATTTGATTCAGACTGAGAGCTTTCAGTCGGTAACCGGGAAGGGTGTTACAGGAGATGTTGATGGCCGAAAAGTGGCACTGGGAAATTTAAAATTGTTAGAGAGTCTCGGTATTGATGCCGGCGGTTTGCCACAACAAGCAGACAGGCAACGTGCCGAAGGGCAGACAGTAATGTTGTTGGTTGTTGATGGTAAAGCGGCAGGTTTGATTGGCGTCGCTGATCCTATTAAAGAGAGCACACCAGAAGCGATCCGTAATCTGCATAGCGAAGGTATCCGTGTAGTAATGCTTACCGGTGACAGTCGTAAGACAGCTGAAGCCGTTGCTGACAAACTGGATATTGATCAAGTACAAGCGGAAGTATTACCAGAGCAGAAAGCTGAAGTGGTAAAACAACTTCAGGCCGAAGGCCATATCGTTGCCATGGCGGGTGATGGAATTAATGACGCACCTGCGCTGGCTCAAGCTCATGTAGGTGTCGCCATGGGTACCGGTACTGATGTCGCGATGGAGAGTGCCGGAGTTACTTTGGTTAAAGGTGATTTACGTGGCATTGTACGCGCACGTCGACTCAGCCAAGCCACCATGCGCAATATTCGTCAGAATCTTTTTTTCGCCTTTGTTTACAACGCTGCTGGTGTGCCGATTGCGGCGGGTGTGCTTTATCCTGTCTTTGGCTTATTGCTGTCACCAATGATTGCCGCTGCGGCCATGAGTTTTAGTTCGGTATCTGTAATTACCAATGCATTACGTTTGCGTAAAATGGAATTATAGAAATGCAAACCGTGGAATTAAATGGTGAATATGCATATGGAATGTGGTTGATTTCAGCTATAAATATAGGCATTTTTATGTTTTTTGCGCTGAGCTTTTTAAAACCGAAAGCACCCATTGAATGGCGCAACATGGGTGTTTTAACCGCATTTTTTACTGCCTTGTTTGCCGAGATGTATGGTTTTCCCCTAACCATATTCATACTTACCTCCTGGTTAGGTGAAGCTTATCCGGCATTAGAACCTTTTAATCACAAGTTTGGCCACTTATGGGTTGTAGTTTTTGGGGGTTCTAATTTCGCCTGGTTTTTGGTGATGACTCTGAGTATTTTATTTTTGGCCATGGGATATTTGTTGTTATACAAGGGATGGAAGTTAATTCATGCAGCAAAAGGTGAATTGGTGACTGATGGTGTTTATGCGTATGCTCGTCATCCTCAGTATACAGGGCTGTATCTAATTATTGTCGCTTTCCTTATACAATGGCCGACTTTTCCAACTGTTATCATGACACCTATTCTTTTTATTGCTTATACACGCTTGGCAAAGTCCGAAGAGCATAAAGTCAAGCAGGCGTTTGCTGAAAAATATAATAGTTATGCCCAGCAAGTACCTGCATTTTTTCCTCCGCTATCTCGATGGAAGGCATTCCTGTCAGCAAAGCCTGGGAAAGGATTTTAGCAATGGCGACTTATTAGGTAATTGAAAATGTTTAATCTTGTCTATCGACAATTAATCCATGAGTCTTTCCGTACATTATTAACCACATTTGCAATTGCTGGTGCCTTGGCTGTTATTTTGTTACTTGAGGGATTTTTATCAGGCTTATATAGTCAGCTTAAAAACGTCTCTCTCAATCGGGGAGCTGATCTTATTGTGGCGCAATCTGGAATTTATGAAAAAAAAGGTTATCGAAAAAACCCAATATTTTTTATTATCTATGATACCGCGGGAGGGGCTTCTAGATTTATTGAAAACCAAAAGTGTAGCGCATTATCGTGCTAAGTAAATATTTAATACTATCCCGTCAATAGCCAACTTTTCTGATATTTAAATTTACACTTCAAATAATTGATCATATTACAGGCTAAGGAAAATGAGGAAATAATGCATGATATGAGAGGATGTTACTGGGGATTTGAGTTTGTTAATTCTGGATGATTTGATGCTGTGTGGTCGAAACTGAAAGTAATATGTAAAGGGATTAAAACTAGGTGGAACGAATAAAGTTGATCCCGGTCTGCGTGGATAGGGCTTCTACATAGCGTAATTTCTCGACTTCGACGGCAATAAGCTTAACTATTTTTGTTAACTGTAAATGAATTATAATAATACAATCGTGATCTCTGCTCATTTACCATACTAGAAATTGCTTATTAATTCGGCGTTTAATTTCAAAGGAAAAGAATATTGAAATTCCCTATTTTAGAGTCTGAAAGGCTAATACTTGACGAAGCACAATTAGAAGATAAAGAGTCGATATTCGAAATATTTTCTTATGACGACATTGTTAAATACTAGGATCCATAATAAAAATATTATGGATAAACTAATGCTGCTGACGGATGGAAGTGTCAATACACAGTCAAATATTGGATATGGTGCTTACCTCGCAGTTTCTGAAGTTGGGCTTTCGCTGGATTTGTTGAAGACACATGTAAAAGTGAAACGATTTGAACAGACATCATCAACGAAACTTGAATTGCAGACTCTATTATGGGCACTAAGTGAAATTCAGCCATCGACGGGCAAGGTTGTTGTATATACGGATTCTCAAAACATAATTGGCTTGCAGGGAAGGCGTGAACGGTTCGAGAAAAACGGCTATCGATCAAAGAAAAATAAACGTCTCAACAATTATGAGCTGTATCAGGAATTTTTTAGAATGACCGATCAGTTGGATTGTGAATTGATAAAAGTGCGTGGACATTTAGTAGCGAGTCAAAAGAATGATATCGACAGGATTTTTACACTTGTGGATAGAGCTTCGAGGAATGCGCTAAGAGGAAATGATCGATGATTAGTTATCTTTTACAATTTCTTTTTCTTTAGTTGGATCATCATTTTTTCATTCAATCTTGAGGTAAGCATGAGACCCTGGGAATTACTCGATACCACAACAGTACCTGGAGCAGGCAGCGAGTTACGCCTTTATCGTCGAGGGGAGGAGTTCTCCATTAAAGTCGGT
>CALZJE010000108.1 GCA_945787715.1 uncultured Ectothiorhodospiraceae bacterium
TATTCGCTACGACGGAAAGAATGTCGAAGCTCACATGGAATTGGCAAAACTCGCCATTTCACAAAACAATAAAGAGGAAGGTTTGCATTGGATCAAGGAAATACGCAGCAAACTACCTACTGCAGTAGCACCTGCACTTGTACATATTCGATTCCTTCTAGCTGATAAACAACCTGTTAAAGCGTTGGACATGGCGGAAAATATGGTTGCTGTTCATCCTGAAAACATTGAGCTAATTAATGTGTACGCCAATGCACAAATCGCAAATCAACATTGGCAAGAAGTATTATCAACATATGAAAAACTCAATCAATTGCTGCCTAAAAATGCAGATGTGCTTGCTAAAATAGGTACTACTCAAATAAAACTAAATAATAAAGAAATCGCGAAAAAAACCTTCAATCAGGCCTTAAAGCTTGACGCAAAACATCTCAGATCAATGGTTGCTCTCGCCAATCTATATGCTGAAGGAAAAAGCTATAAAAAAGCACTAGGATATGCAGATAAGATTCAAAAAATCCATCCCAAAATAGCCTTGGGATGGATTGTGGAAGGCGATATATATAATGCCAAAAAGCAACCTGAAAGTGCGATTAGAGCTTATAAAAAAGCATTAACAAAGCAAGAAGATAATCGAGATGCTGTTCGAAAATTGGTTCAAACTTATAAATTCACCAATTCTCATACGCTTGCAGTAAACATATTAACTGATTGGTTGACTAAAAATGAGAAGGACCTGGGAATGCGCTTGATGCTTGCTCAAGTCTATCAGGCTCAGAAAAAAGATTCTGATGCGGCGAAACATTACGAAGTTATTATTCAGCAAGATCCAAATAATGTAGTCGCATTGAATAATGTTGCCTGGATTTATGCCGAACAGAATGATGAAAAAGGTTTAGAGTATGGCAAACGAGTATATGATTTAATGCCAAACAATCCAAGTATTGCTGACACTTATGGATGGGTCTTGGTGAAAGTGGGTGATAAACAAAAAGGATTGACGATATTGCAGCAAGCTGCGTCACAAGCTCCACATATTTTAGATATTAAGTATCATATTGCGTATGCTCTGTATAAACAAAATAAATTGGATACAGCCGTTAAGGAGTTGAACCGGATACTCCGAGATAATGAAAAATTTGGGGAGCGTGAAAACGCGATTAGACTCCGCGACCAACTTTTAGAATAAAAAGTCAATGATAATAAATGATGTGTTTTTGAGGTTAAAACACTTTTATAATTTATAAGGAAAAAAGCTGATTTATTGCAAAGAGTGTTCGGTAACTCTATAAAGATCCTAGGAGGAAGGTTCAGGAAATGCCGTCGTTGCGAAAGAAAATGATTTTGATTATATTTTCTGATCCTTTTTGACGAATTGTTCCGAATATTAACCTCAAACGATTAAATATATGATCAAAATTACTTTTTCGCAGTATGCTTTCTTGTATTTGCAGAGAATCTACAAGCTGAGAAATTGTTAGAATTTTTACAAAAGAATTAATTGAAAGAGGGAAATATGCGATATTTTTTTAAAGTATTATTATTACTCATGCTAGCTGCTTGTGGTAGTACAGACTATAGTGATGTCGAGTATGTTGATCGAGCTAAAGTCAAGTTGGATGAGCAAGCGTATACCGCAACGATTATCGAGTTAAAAAATGCTTTACGCAAAAATCCATCTAATTTAGAGGCGAGATGGCTTCTGGGTTCAACTTATGCTGATCTAGGCAACGGACCAGCAGCAGAAAAAGAATTATTGAAAGCGAGAGAACTAGGTGTCGATGATAACTCAGTTCTACCCAAATTGATGAAGGCAATGCTCAACCAAGGAAAATATACCAAGGTGATAGAGCTAGATATCAGTTCTTTAACAGTTGTGGAAAAAATAGCAGAAGCAAAAACAAGTAAAGGACTTGCCTATATATATGAAAAAGACTATGAAAATGCTGAGCGTGAATTAGACGCTGTCTTACGGCAATCAGCAAAATTCGCATATGCATTGGTAGCGAAAGCGCAGCTATTCATTTTACAAAAGAAATTCAAGAATGCGGAAGAAATATTGAATGAAGTATTAGAGGAACATGGAGCGTATGCTTTGGCTTGGAGTATAAGTGGGGACCTAGCTCAAGCAGAGAATAACCTGGAAGGAGCGGTAGAAAAATATGCAAAGGCAATAGAATATGGTCTCGATACTCGCCTAGATCTTCTGAAAAAAAGTTATGCTTTTGTTCAGCTTAAGAGGTATGAATTGGCTCAAGCCGATCTTGATAAGGTTAAACGCCAAGGTGTTAAAAATGCGCAAGTGAACTACGCACAAGGATTGATATATTTCCATCAGAAAAAAATTGTTGAAGCACGCACGGAGTTTGAAAAGACATTAAAAAAAGACCGTGGTCATATCTGGGCAGTATACTTTCTAGGTGCTACTTATTTGATGCTAGGAAACCACGAAAACGCGCGAATCCAATTCGAGCGTTTTGTTTCTGCGGTGCCACGATATGTGCCGGCTAGAAAGCTCTTAGCTTCAATCTTGTTTAAAAATAGTGAATATAAAAAGATAGAGAAATTAATGGGGCCGGTTGTACGCACATATCCAAAGGATGTTGTAGCATTAAACCTTCTCGCAAAGGCTCTAGCCAAGCAGGGCGAAACGAGTAAAGCCATTCAGCTTTATGAAAAGGTTGTAGAAATTTCTCCAGAATCAACGAACGCTAGAATGCAGTTGGGGCGTGGATTGTTAGAATCAGGGGATCAAGTACGTGGTTTTGAAGTGTTAGAAAGTGTTTTAGAGTTAGATCCTGATTTCGAGCAAGCGCAGTCACTACTAATAGTAAGTCATATTAAAAACAATAACTTAAAGAAAGCAGAAGAGTTGGCAAATTCGTTCGTTAGGGATAAGCCAGATAGTCTTATCGCGAAAAATTTGTTGGGAAGAATACTTATAGAAGAAAATCGTGATACTGAGGCCGAAAAAGTATTCCTTGAAGTGCATAAGTTGGCAGCAGGTGATCCTGGAGTGAACTCGTTTTTAGCAAAAATTGCACTGAAAAATAATCAAACAGAAAAAGGGAAAAAATACTACTTGGAAATATTAGAACATCATGAAAACCATTTGCCGACGTTAATAAACTTAGCTGTACTTGAGGCTCAAGGTGGAAACAAGGAAGCTTCAACGAAACTATTACAATCAGCAATCGATGCTCATCCAGATTCTATTCAACCCCGCATTTTGTTGGCAAGAGAGTATTTAAAACAAGGAAAGCCGGAGCAAGGATTAATCTTGTTGCAGCAACTCACTGTGAATAACCGAAATCGTAATAATCCATTTGTTTTAGGTACCATTGGTGAGCTGCAGTTAGCGGCTAATGAGTTTGCTGATGCGCGTGATTCTTTTGAGCGACTTGTAAAACTGCAACCTAAAGAACAAAGTGGGCATTATAATTTAGCAATGGCGATGAATGGCTTAAAGGATCGTGTAGGCACCAAAAAAGAATTAGAAGCGACATTGGCATTGGCCCCAGAATTTTTACTCGCGCGAATTCTGCTTACGAGATTACAAATCGCCGATGGAGAGATGGAAGTTGCAAAAAGCAACATAGAGAGAATGAAGAAAACATCAGGGGATAGTCCAGATGTGCTCGCACTTGAGGCAGCTTTTTTTGCTAGATCAGGTGACTTGAAAAAATCCCTTGTACTTTTCCAAAAAGTTAACGAAAAGAGCCAAACCACGATTTCAGTATTGTCGCTTTCGCGTACACAATGGGCTATAGGAGAACAAGATGATGCAATAGCAAGTCTCGTTGAATGGCTCGACAAAAACACTACAGATGTAAAAGTGCGATTAGAGTTGTCGAGTTATTATTTAGTACTGAACAAAACAAGTGATGCTATAGGCCAGTATAAGGAAGTGTTGAAGACTTCTCAGGAAAATTTGTTAGCGTTGAATAACCTGGCGTGGAATACAAGAAAGTCAGATCCAAGAGGAGCACTATCTTATGCTGAAAAAGCTAGCTTAATTGCACCTGATTCAGCAGGAGTACTTGATACGCTTGCTATGGTTTGGCTAGAGAATAATGACTTAACAAAAGCACAAAACATCATTGAGAGAGCTTTGCGAAAGAAGCCAGACGATCCGACTTTGCTATATCATCGGGCAATAATTTTTGAGAAAAGTGGTAAAAAGCAAGAGGCTTTATCTTCATTAGAAGCTTCACTTAGTCATGATATCCCGTTTAGCGAGCGTGACGAAGCAAGGCGCTTACTTAAACGTTTAAAGTAGATATTTGTGGTCACAAATGCGTAAGTTGTGATGCCTTATTCTGTATGAAGAAACGTTAAAAAATCGGGCTATTGAAACTATACTATAAAACCGTTTGTACTTGGTGAAGTAGCAAGAATTTGCGTTAATAATATACTATTGTATATTTTTTTTTATAATATTCTACGTTTGTTTAAGAAATTCTAATATTTGGATATGCTGTATGTTTTTTTACAGGCACTTTGAGGCAGCTGTTATCCCGGGTCTTGTTGTTTATTCCCTTTCCACTATTGTCATATTTGCAATCCGCTTAAACTTGCAAGTTAGTGACAAAGGGGATAACGCTTATTAGTTATTAGTTATTAGTTATTAGTTATTAGTTATTAGTTATTAGTTATTAGTAGTTCATAAAGGGATCCTTGCTGAGATTGATACTGGAACAAATGTCTCCACATTAAATTTACAACTGATTAACAATAAAAAACCCCGCCTAAGCGGAGTTTTTTTAGGAGTTAAAGCTGCTTTACTTCGTGCGACGACGACGTGCAACTGAAGCCCCGAGGCCTAACAATCCAAGACCCATCATAGCTACTGTACCTGGCTCTGGGATGGCGGCTGTAATTGAACCGTCAAGATGTGTTTGACGAATTACATTATCATCGCCGTTCCCATCAGTAAGCAATAGCAATTGGTCAGGAGTAGGGATTGCAGGATCTACATTTGTGTCCAATACTGCAGTTGAGAAATCACCTGAAACAGTACCATCATGTGCATCAATGAAGGTTCCAGTTCCATCATCAATCCATAAGAAATCATCTTCTGCAAAAGTGATATCAAAAAACAGGTTAAGGTTAGTTAATTGAACGTCGGAACCTGTTAAAGTTAGGCCAAGCACCTTGCGATCCTTAGTATCATCATTAATGTCATTAAAGTAAATATCCAAGTAACCACCGGTATAGTTAGGGCCACCAGCGGTTAATGTGCCGTCAAAGTGATACTCCATTTGCAAATCCCAGGTCAGCAAGAAACCTTCAGAATCGCTAACAAGAGGCGGGGAAAGGGGGCTTAAAGCGTCAATGTCACATTGAGGGCCTGGGCAACTTGGTACTGTTAAAGATACCGGAGTCACGCCATCTAATGCTATTCCTGCTGCTGGAAGACCTGCAAAGTTGAGTTCAGATGCTACATTTGAGTCGTAGAAAGCACCAAATACGGAACCGTCAGTATAGTCGTAAATTGATGTTGCTAGAACTTGATTAAAGCCGAACTCGTCAAAGATACCAGTTGTGCTGTTGGGGTCTGTTATATTAGGCGGGCTAGATTCATAATTGGTATCGCCTACATCAATATACATGTTTTCCGCAGAAGCGACACCACCAGTAACCAGTAAAGCGGTGGCTAGTGCGGTTCTTGTGAGCTTTTTCATTTGATTCTCCTAAGTTTTAATCCAAATTCTTGGAAAGCTACTTTTTTTGTAGTCTTAAGTGCTATTGAGCATTTAGCATGCCAATTAACTGGTCATAGAGGTAATATGTTGATATTTATAAAAATAATACTATCTGTCTTGTTGTTTCTTAAAAATAAAGAATCGATACCAAGGTGCCTTGTAAATTATTTCGACATTCTGAATTCTAAGTTACGGGAAGACTGAAGAAGTAGATGTGATGTTTAACTATCGCTAAAGACATAAACACATTTTGTTTTTAGTTATTAACACATGAGAGTGTTGAAAGTGATTTCTGGATGCAATTCAATTTTATTATTCGCATTGAAGCTGAAATTCTATTAGATTTTAGATTTACATGTTTCTTGAGGCATATTGGAGTGTCAGATTATTCGACATTTATTAATTTTTCTGTAGAGCACTTAAATAATCTACTATTTACATTATGGGTAAATGATATTTTACTTTTTGGCATAATTTTTCTCTAGAGGGCAATTGAATGCAATAGGGTGATTGCTTTAGGCTAATTCCTATTCAGTGAATGGTCTAAATTTGTGACATTCAGGTGCCGATACTTCTATTGTAAGTTTGTAGAAGTTGCCCTGAAGTAGGAAGTTTTATGCCCACTATTCTAAAAGTCGCGCAAACCGCGAAAGAGCTAGATGATGTTTTTTGGCTGCGCCATGAAGTTTATGTTATCGAGGATGGGAAGTTTGGTGGTAAACCACTTATTCATCAGCGGATAATTGATCATTTCGATGCTCTACCATCGACTGCAAGTATTATAGCTTATGATGATGACGAGCCAGTGGGCACCATCCGTGTAACATTTGACACTGAAATCGGCCTTCCGCCAGATGCCCATTATCACTTTGATGCTTATCGGGAATCCGAAGCTGTTGCTTGGCGGGAAACGCATGACATGCCAGCAATCTTTGCGGCTTCGGGAATGTTGGCGATTAGAGGTAAATGGCGGCGTCGTAGAGACATTATTCTCGCGTTATTGAAAATGGCGACAGGTGTTTTAGCGGGCTGGAATGTCACCCACGTTATTGTTACATCTAATCATGAGACAACTAGTCTTTACGAGCACTTGGGTTTTGAAGCATTGGCTGAAAAATATTGGGTCGAGGAAATAGGTAATTATATTGTTCCAATGGCGACAGCATTTTCGAGGATTTATAATTGGGCATTTTCCGAACTCTTAAGCAATAATCTTGATACTTTTTGGCTCGATAATTTTGCCCAACATTTTGAGCGGGTGCTGGTTTCATCCCAAACCGTTCTTTTTCGTGAACATGATGACGCCAACGAAGCGTATATATTGGATAGTGGTTGGATATCCGTCAGTCGTAAAGATAGTGAGGGAAGAGAACTAACACTCGCAATGTTGTCGAGAGGCTCCTTGTTTGGAGAGCTTGCACTACTTGATTCTCAGCCTCGTTCAGCTACAGTGATAACGAATACCAACACGGAGCTAATTCGGTTAGACAAAAAGTCTTTTAATGCTGTACTAGGGATTAGTACGCCAATCACTGAAAAACTGTTCAGTGTGTTTGCGGAACGAATTCGTCGTACAGATGATCTTGCGATGGTTTTGGCTTTTGCCCCTCAAACTGAGCGAGTTAAATATGCGTTAGACGATTTGCGGCGTAATTCCATTCCTGATAAGCGTAATCCAGGGGCTACTATTATCAAGATTGGACCTAAAGAACTAGCAAAATCAGCAGGTGTGCGAGAGCATGAAGTGCAACGGGTATTGGAGATCGAGAAATTCAAAGGCCTTATTGACTATGGCGAAAAGTATATAAGGTTTACTAAATTGTATCAAAGTTAGGCCCTCTTCATAAGCCACTCAGCAAGCATAGGTGTTGTTCGAAGTGCATAATACATAAGCCCATAGCATAGGTCGTGGAATAGAATTTACCAGCTCACATCGTTGATTGAATCTGTATTCAAACGCCACCAAATGTCGTAGCGCGTGTTTTCACTTCATCGAATTTCATGCATTTCTCAATAAATGCTTTCATAAACCTATCTCAATGTTAATCCAGTAAAAAATAGCTTTTCCCCCGAATCTCGTTACGATACAACTCTTGGTTTTCATGTATTCCTTTCTGGTGTGGTTTCTACGGCTGCTACATAGAAGGCGTTTTAGTATCGGTTCTGCGTCCACATTTGCAACACGTGCGTTTATCTTCGAAGCTAGAGTTTCAATTTATGTATAACCGGTTAGTGATTTTGAATGTTTGTGCTCCAACATAACCTACATCTAATTTAGGCTTTATTATGGAGCAGCGTTGTAGGAAATATTTAAATGATAATAAAGCTCTATACAGTTCAGCATGGTTTAGTATTGGTGGTAATTAGGTAAGGTTTTATTCAATCTGACGGGTAAGCTGTCTCTATTTCACAACACAAATGGGAGAGTTGGCTTTTATGTTTCCTTTGCACCTTATAGATAAATTTTAATAAATATTAGTAGGTTATGAATTTTTATTTCATTTTTTAGTTGTGTGGCTTGTCTCTTGCTCATCTAGTTATTTAAACATGCTATTCTCTCCCCTCCCAACAAAACTCGTTAGCACTAACTAATGGTTATGCTAAGTTTTGTTTGACGGGAAGAATAAGTATAACGAAATCCCTCAATTTTTTAATATAGGAAATAATGTTGCTATGTTTGATGAGCATTATGAAGTATTTTTATGTGACACATATGAAAGTAA
>CALZJE010000109.1 GCA_945787715.1 uncultured Ectothiorhodospiraceae bacterium
GATAGAGAGAATGCTGGGAAGACGAGTGACAAAAGGAAAGGCGGGTAGGCCAAAGGAAGTTGGGAATTAGGAATAAAACGTGGTCTGTCCCCTTATACATGTGATTAAGAGATCTTAGTTTAATCTGCCGCGAGAGCGGCTTCGTCCAACGATCAAATGGATTTTATAATGTGTTTCACACACATAAAGTCATTATGGAGTTAGGGCTGAGTTCAATCTACAAAAAAATCAAAATCAATTAAATACATACATTGCATCATCATTTTAGACACTTTCTAGTATTCCCCTTCCCTATAAACAAAGCACTTGACAAGTCCATCTTCTTGCATAATACTTGATCACTCAAGCAATAGTGAAGTTTATTTATGAGAAAACTCCCCCAACATACTGATGCTGTCATACAACTTTGGATGAATAGCACATCGATTTTTCGAAAAATTGATGCGAGCCTAGGCGCCATTCATGGCATTGGATTTACAGAATACATGGTGTTATTTCACCTGATGAAGGCACCAAATAAGACTCAACGCCGAATAGATTTGGCGGACTCAATTGGTCGAACAGCATCCGGAGTCACAAGGATGTTGACACCAATGGAAAAGATTGGCTTGGTTAAAAAAGAGAATAACCCAAGAGATGCCAGAGTAAGTCTAGTTAAAATAACAACGGCTGGAGAAGAAATATTTCGTGATGCATCAACAACTTTAAACGAAAAGTCCAAGCATCTGTTAAGACGAATAGATAGTTCAGGTATCAATGACCTATTGAATATATTTAATTCTATTAACGAGGAATAAAATGAATAATTCAATAAGCAAAGGGAACGTTCATTTGGTTTTTGGTCCACAAGGTGCAGGAAAATCAACCTATTCAAGAAAATTAGCGAGACTAAATAATGGAACTCGTTTTTCAATCGATGACTGGATGATCCAATTATACGGTCCAGACCTACCCGAACCACTAAACTTGAATTGGATAATGACACGCGTAAAACGCTGTGAACAACAAATATGGAGCACGGCAAAAGAAGTAGCATTAAACGGCGGTAACATTGTGCTAGATCTAGGTTTTATAAAAAGAACCAATCGCGACGAATTTTTAAAATTAGCACAGCAATTGGGGCTTTCCTCTGTACAGCATTATATTATTGCACCACACGATGAACGTCGCCGCCGAGTATTGGCTCGCAATGAAGAAAAAGGAGATACGTTTTCTTTTGAAGTCACTCCTATGATGTTTGATTACATGGAAAAAGAAACCGAAGCCCCCAGCGAAGTAGAGTTGTCTAACTCAACTGTGATTGACACCGGCACAACCAATCAACAGTAAAGTGTTTTCGAACAACTTATTGTAGTAAGTTAGCAATATAGATGAGGCAGATATTATACCGTCGAAATTTTAACTTGAAATAATAAAATGATAAGTTCGCAATTACCATAGTTATAATGACACATTTCATGCGGATTAATTTAGCTATAAAAATGCACCTTAAGGCGGCGTTAGCTGTAAGCTCGTTTCCAAATCGATGTCAGGGATGATGGCTTCTGGCTTAAATATAACTTTATAGTGATACGTGCCTACTTCCGCTGGTTGCAATTGTTCTGAGAAGTAAGTGACGTGACCGCTCATGCCAAGATAGTGTTTTTTGAAAGCATCTGGGCCAGTCTTACATGTCACAGCAACCCTCTTCCCATACTCTATTGAGCATCGCCCTTGAATAGAGAGTAGGTACTCGCCTTGCCATGTATTGTAGAAAATAATCCGGCGTTCTAACTCAAACATCTCTGCTGCTTTGGATAGGTTGCGCGATGCAACATCCGCATCCGTGCAGCCCCCAACAGCTAACAAAATGGTCAAGCAGACTGCTAGCCGCGATGTTTGGTTTAATTTTTTCATGTTCATAGTCTCCATTGGTTTTGTTTAAATTGTGAGCTGGCTAGCAGCTCCTTACCTAAATCGTTAGCTGTACAGTCCGTTTTTTGAGCAATAATCAGATTAATACGCCTATATTCGCTTTGATATCAGTAGCTTACTACTTTTTCGGTTATTTATCATTCTATTTCAGCAATAAAATATAGTTTAATGAAATTGATATAGTACCGATATATAGTACTATTGCTTAATAAATAAAAAGCGCCAGAAAACTTTAACGCTTATATTTAAAAGGCCTACGAGTGGCAATATCCAATGGAAAGATATTGAATCTCTATTTACTGCTTTGGGTGCTAAAGTAATGGAACGCGCTGGTTCCCGAGTTGCTGTTGTTTTATTTACAGAAGTGAGGGTTTTTCATCGGCCTCACCCTTCTCCCAATACAGATAAGGGAGCCGTTGCAAGTATAAGAAAATGGTTAGAAGCAAACGAGGTGACTCCATGAATATTATGGAACTAGAATCTTATAAAGCAAAAATTGAATATGATCCCGAAATTGATATGTTTCGAGGCGAAATTCTTGGATTAAATGGTGGAGCTGATTTTTACGGTAAAAGCCCAGCAGAACTACGTAAAGAATTTAAAAAATCATTGCATGAGTTTCTCGAAGTCTGCAAAGAAATGGGAATTTCCCCTAATAAAGAGTACTCTGGTAAATTTAATTTAAGAATCCCACCTAAATTACATTGTGAAATCGCTGCCAGAGCTGCCGCCGAAGAAAAAAGCATAAACCAATGGGTTGCTGAAACATTAGAAGTAACTTTGCACAGTAAAAATAGCTAACAATACAATAAAAGGGGCCTTTTGCAGCACTAGATTTTTTTGTGGCTCGCTATCGCTCACTTTACCACAACCGTAATATTAAATTCGATACTAATTCTTACCTTTATTTCACTAGCTGCTAGTAATGTGTACGTAGAAAAGTTTGAAATAACATTTAAGGTGACAGAAATGATGGGCTACGCGATGAATACGAGTTATGAGTCGGATCAATGCGTCGTTTATCTTGAAAATCCTACGCCGACAGTATGCAAGTGGAAATCACGCGTCGTATTGCTGGTCAATTTCGTCTTACCCAAAAAAGGACGATGCAACAAAGAAGAAAAAGCATGGCAAGCCAGTGAAAAATACGGTGAAGCACGTCGCCAACATTCATCCGTTGAAGTTTGCATCAATATTAATCGTCCCATATGTATTCGCAGTGTATTTTTCGTAAAGACTATATTATACGGCGAAATTGATCCGTCCTGTGCGAAGACTTTCGGGATGATTAATAACTTGGAAGTTTGAGGATTAGATCGATGTTTGTCGTATGGTCGAGATGGATTTGAACGACATGTGGCCTTATAGATTGTGGCAACGAATGTTCATCGCATTGGTTTACTGTTACAGCGCGAGGAACTGACTCGATTAAAACGAGCCGAGCGACGGAAAGAAAATCAGCGTTTAGCTGCCTGACTCAATCGGCATGTGAATATGTGTAAATATTCTGTTTAGCAGAATTGCTATTGGCGAAAATTAGCGTTATACGCTTAAAATAATCAATTTCTTTCTAAATATTTCAATTGAAGCTTAAAGTGAATAAATGCTCGCGAATAACCTTTGATCATTTTTATATGTTGTTATGCTGTTTATTGGGTTTTCGTGCGGGCACTATTTATATATTTAAGTGTTCTGAAAAACTAAATATACTTAGAGTAATAATCGATTTTATGGAATAAGGGAATAGAGCAATGATCACTATAAAGCAGCTAGGCTATGCGCTGGCAGTGGATAAAACCCGTCATTTTAAGCAAGCTGCGGAACTTTGTTCTGTCTCCCAATCGGCACTGAGTACAGCCATTTCCGAGCTTGAGAGTCAGCTAAATATCCAGATTTTTGAGAGAGATAACAAAAAGGTGTTAGTCACACCGATGGGCGAGCAGATTTTACAGAAAGCGCGCTCTATCAATCTGCAAGTGAATGAGCTTTATCAGCTCTGCCAAAACCAGAATGCACCATTGAGTTATCCCATGTTACTGGGAGTAATTCCTACGATTGGCCCTTACTTATTACCAAAAGTACTTCCTGAGGTGAGAAAGCAATATCCCGATTTTCAACTCACAATCACTGAGGAAGAGTCAGGTAGCTTGCTAGAAAAAGTGAGAAGTGGGGAAATCGATACAGCAATAATTGCGTTACCCTATGCCACTGAAGGTTTGCATACATTTACGTTTTGGGAGGAAGACTTTTATGTGGTAACTCACCGATCTGATAAGCTGGCCAATTTAATTGAGATCAGCAGTCAAGAGTTGCGAGATGTTCCGCTGTTATTATTGAAAGATGGACATTGCTTAAAAGATCATGCACTTGCCGCCTGCAAATTCCCCGCTACGGAAATGAAACAATCGTTATCAGGCACCAGTTTGAATACGCTGGTGCAGATGGTGGCTGGTCATATGGGAGCTACTCTGGTACCTGAGATGGCATTGGATCAACTGATTTACGATAGTGCTGAAATTAAGGCTGTACACCTGAACGAGCCAGGGCCACATCGTAAAATTGCGTTTGTTACTCGCCTCAATTATGCAGGTACAGGCAATATTGAGATTTTAATGGCGCTGTTTCGTCAACAATTGAATCGTTCTTCCAAAAACGTTACCCCATCCATAGACATATAACGTTATATGTCGATAATACAGTCGATCTAAAAAATAGAACGTAATCTTCTATTTAATTCAATTTACTAGAACATAGACCTGACCGATACTGAGTTTGTCAAAGCAGGAAACATGAGCTGATTTGTTAATAGCTGGCTCGTTCTTGTGTGGATTAACTATGAGGATATCTATGATGAAAAAATCTCTATCAATACTAGCACTAAGTATTAGTGCGATTACAGCGGTAAACGCGACAACCTTAACTCGTGATAATGGTGCTCCAGTTGGCGATAATCAAAACTCCCAAACTGCTGGCCCCAGCGGTGGTGTGTTATTGCAGGATGTTCAAGTCATTCAAAAGTTGCAACGTTTTGCCCGTGAGCGTATTCCAGAGCGTGTCGTACATGCTCGTGGTACGGGTGTTCATGGTGAGTTTGTTGCCACACGTGATATCAGCGATTTAACGCGAGCGGTTGTGTTTGAGCAAGGCGAAAAAACGCCAGTGTTTGTACGTTTTTCTACGGTTGTTCATTCAAAAGGTTCGCCAGAAACACTACGTGACCCACGGGGTTTTGCTACCAAATTTTATACTAAGGAAGGCAATTGGGATTTAGTGGGTAACAACCTACCTGTGTTTTTTATTCGCGATACCATTAAGTTCCCAGATATGGTGCATTCATTAAAACCATCGCCGGTAACCAATCAACAAGACCCCAATCGGTTTTTTGATTTCTTCAGCCACGTACCAGAATCTACGCATATGTTGACCTGGGTTTATTCCGACTTTGGTACACCTGCAAATCTGCGTCAGATGGACGGCTGGGGAGTGCACTCTTATAAAATGGTAGATGCAGATGGTGATGTAAGCTATGTGAAGTTTCATTGGAAAAGCCAGCAAGGGATAAAAAATCTTAGCGCAAAAGAAGCAGCGGAAGTACAAGCAAAAGATTTTAGCCATGCGACTCGTGACATGTATGACGCTATTGCCAAAGGTGATTATCCAAAATGGGATCTATTCATCAAAGTGTTGAAACCTTCGCAACTTGGTAGTTTTGATTACAATCCACTGGATGCAACTAAAATGTGGTTAGATGTGAAAGAGACTAAAGTGGGAACTATGACATTGAATCGCACACCTGATAACTTCTTTCAGGAGACGGAGCAATCTGCTTTCGCACCAGCTAACATAGTGCCAGGCATTGAACCTTCTGAAGATCGTCTATTACAAGGTCGCGTGTTTTCATACTCTGATACACAAATGTATCGACTTGGCGCTAATCATCAACAACTTCCCATTAACCGTGCACGCATTGCGGTTAACAACTGGAACCAGGATGGTATGGGTAACACCGGAAATCAAAAGTCTGATGTTAACTATCAACCAAGCCGTATCGATCCACGTGTAGAAGTGGACAGTGGTCGCTACAGCGAGATGGCTATCTCTGGTAAAACGCAGCAAAAAGCGATTGATAAAAAGCAACCATTTGCCCAGGCTGGTGTACTGTATCGCAGCTTTAGCAAACAAGAGAAGGCTAACTTGATCAGTAATCTTGCAGGTGATCTAGGTAAAGTCGCAGATAGTAAAACAAAACATATCATACTAAGTTATTTCTACCAGGCAGATGCTGACTTCGGAAAACGTTTGACTAAGGCTGTTGATGGAAACATGAAACAAGTCAAAAAACTTTCTAAATAAAAGGAACAGATGAAGCGGCTGTCACCAGCCGCTTCATTTTTACTATGGAATTCTTTGACGAAAGGCTGAACAAATGAAAATTATACTGATATTTTTAGCGGTACTAATTGTTACCTACAGTTGGACTGCCAAATCTAATGAATTTCAATCTGCGGAACAGGAATTAAAAGCCTATTATTTTGCTGCTGCACGAATGAATGATGTGGCAGTACTAAAAGGGTTTATAGATGCTGGGTTTCCCGTCGATGTCTCCAATAACAAGGGTTATACCGCGTTGATGATCGCAACCTATCATGGCAACGTGGAGACATTTGATTATCTAATTTCACGGCAGGCAAATACTTGTGCAGCTGATAAAAAAGGAAACACCGCACTGATGGCTGCAATTTTCCGAGGTGAGTTTTCGCTGGCGAAAAAGCTAATGTCTTATCAATGCGATTCTGAACATAAAAACAATGCAGGTAATAGTGCAGCAGATTTTGCTGAGGTATTTGGCAGAGTTGAATTACTGAGTTTATTAAAAAAATAGTCGAAGATTTCTATAAAAGTGCTTTTGTTCTTCAACAGCTAATCAGCGAGCTCTATATTGTTAGCTGTACTCATTGCGTTAATAATGATGCGTGCAATTCTGCTCCACCTCCCATTGTTCCTAATATGCATGGAAATATGCGTGGAAGCTTGCATAGCGCTATAACGAATTGCAAATAAGAGAAACTCGCTAAATGTTATACGCTGTCTATGTATCCTTTATTTCTAAGGTATTAAAAAGTCGATTATGCTTATTATCTTTATCTTTATTGATATTCTACTTTCCATATAAACAAGCGTAACTTAATAAATATATTACCTTTTTTTCTTAACTATGCTTAATTTTTTTTAGCTTCGTTTGATTAAAAGTAATATCTCTTTAGCTGTCTCAAAGGTATAATAATTAAATATTATGCCTGTATTAGAAAAATTTATTATAAGCTTATACAGTTTTTCGTATTTAGACAGACCGAGGGTTGTTAGTATGACAAGCGCTATTTCAAAAAGTGAAGCAAATGTTGAGGAATACATTAGAGATTTGAATCAACGCTATCACAATCTAACGCCAGAACAGCGCGTTCAGCAATTGTATCGTGATTTTTCAATGAATGAAGTTATGCTAACTTCGTCATTTGCAGCGAATTCTGCTTTTCTTCTACATTTATTTTCGGTGATAAATCCCAAGCAAAAAGTCTATTTTATAGATACTGGCTTTCACTTTAGTGAGACTTTGGAATATAAAAAGAAGCTCACGAACCTTTATCATTTAAACGTAGAAGATGCACACCCAGAAGACTGGAAACATGAATTTACTGTGTCTGATAAGACATGGAAAACTGATCCTGACTTCTGTTGCTCTATTAATAAAGTGGAGCCGTTACAGGAATTAAAAAACAAACATAACGTTTGGGTATCCGGTTTGATGCGCTGGCAAACAGAACACAGAGCCTCTTTAGATGTCTTTGAATTTCGAGGTGGAATTATAAAATTTTATCCATTAATTGATGTAACACAGGAGCAGCGAGATAATTATATCGCTGAACATCAATTACCTTTCCATCCAATGGTAGCAATGGGGTATTCTTCCATAGGTTGCACCCATTGTACTCATAAAGGTGACGATAGATCAGGCCGTTGGGTAGATACTCCAAAAACAGAATGTGGATTACATTTATAACGATTATGGACCGGTGTTTGATTAAATTTATGGTTAAGTTTTATAATAAAGCTTTATCAAATAAGTAGTATCAAACACTTGCCATAACACAGCGTAAAACACTGTAATCATATTGCTCATCAAGCGCTTCGAAGAGCGGCTTTAGCTTGCTCTCTTTTGAAATGTCCAAATACTCGATCATGTGAGAAATCTCATTGATTTCGTCATCCGATAAACTCACGATATCATGCAGATCAATATAACCTTCCGCAATTGCCTCTGAAAGATGAGAATAAATAGTAGCAGGATTAAGATCTCGCTCTTCAGCAATTTCTTCAAGCTCTTTACCTAATTGTCTGAGATAGAGTGTATGTTTTACCGTAT
>CALZJE010000110.1 GCA_945787715.1 uncultured Ectothiorhodospiraceae bacterium
GCATTGTAAATGTGTCTTGCTAAAGGATCATTAGACCAGGTGGCAAATCCAAAGGATCGTTGATAATCATCAATAATGAAAATCGGAAACCAGACAGGTGGTGCGAGGTAGGATATGCCGCTATAGGGTTTTGCTTCTAATGCAGTGTTATCGGTCGTATCGGTAGATTGCGAATCTGATAACAATGATTTGAATGAAGTGTCATCTTTCTCCGGGGTTGAAAAAAAAGATTCAAGTAAAACGTGATCTTTGAATTGGTAAAACAGATCTGCCTGTTGTGCTGTTGTATCAAAACCATTTTTTCCAAGTTCCGCAAAATAAAGAGCGCTATTTTTCTCATCAATATTGGGGTAAAGCGCAACTGTTGGCGTGTTTGTTAACTTATAAAGATCTCTATTGTTGAGATTTAATTCGTAGACATTGTAAATGCCATCATAGTCTGCGGTGTAATAAAGTTTTGAGCCATCTTGGCTAAATGTCGGGTGGGCTTCAAACCAGTCGTTACGCGTTACTACCGTCCATTGTTCTGAATCGAGATCGAATAAAGCCAGGTTTAGTGTTTCATTATTTTTTCTTACCGAAGCAATTATTTGCTTACTGTCAGGTGCCCAATCCAGAGACGAGAAGACGTAATTTTTGTCAGCACCCCAAAGTGTTTTGATAAGTGTTCCAGAACTATCAAGTAACACCATACTATGTCTGCCACTTTGATTTCTAATCGCAATGATATTATTGCCATCGGGGCTCCAAATCGCCCTGATATATCGCCGCCCTTTAGTGAGCTGATATTTTCCCCCTGTTGTTATGTCAATTCGAAAAAGATCAAAATTCAAATGCGTACTTTTTAAATAATCTATAACAGGCATCAACACACCGCGATCTACATGATAATCGAATGTCTGACCGAAGATTGGCTCTTGCCCAAGAAGAGTGGTTATAACCCGACTTTCTTCAGTTATTGGATTATATTCTTCGAGAGTTTTTAATTGTTCCAAATCCGATTTAATTAATAAGATATTCCCATTTTCAAGCGTTTTGCTAAATCCTGAGAAATATCCTGTATCGGTGATAGAGTGATTTTTAGGTTCCATAAATCGCGAACTAGACAATTCATCTGAAAACTCTTGATAGAGATAAAACTCAAACTCAACCCATAAATTGTGCATCGATTTCCCGGTAGCACGTTTAGTGATGGTATTGATAAAAAAGGGCAGTGGGAAGTGGGAGTAACGATCAACGTAGTCTTTGATAATATCATCGCCATATTCAGCGCGTAAAAAATTAAAGAAATAGACGCCATAGAGGTACGCTGTAGTACCCGCTGGCCAGTCCAGAATATTTTGATTAACAACATTCAGCGGTTTGAAGCCATTAATCAACTCATTGCGCATCAAACCTCGGAAATAATTGCTCTGACCTCGACCGAAGCCATTTTCATGGTCTGTTTCAAGGAATGTGGCTAGCCCCTCAGTGATCCAGCGTGGGGAGAATATGTTGGGGAAAAAGAGCGGGAAGCGTCCAAAAAATTTCCTGGCATGATAAGGGAAGTCGTGCGCCTTGTCTAAATGAACAATATGCACATATTCATGTTTAAATACTAATTCCACCCAGTCATCATAATCCTCCAGACTTGCAATTTCCGCAGGTGGGGA
The DNA here is from genome assembly GCA_945787715.1 of uncultured Ectothiorhodospiraceae bacterium. Taxonomy (GTDB): domain Bacteria; phylum Pseudomonadota; class Gammaproteobacteria; order S012-40; family S012-40; genus CALZJE01. Next base: position 1,653 of record CALZJE010000110.1, read on the forward strand.
CATATAAAGTTCAATGGTGTTATTAGGGAAGGGCGTTGCACTGGCATTAGTAATGTCGAGATGGTCGTTGAAGATAACGTGGGTCTTATCTTTGGGTACCCAATTAAAATAAGCAGATACCTCTATTCGAATGGCATCCGATTTATTTATAAGTTCGCGAGCCTGTTCTTCAAGACCATCATGATAGTGAAATAAAAAATATTCAGTCTCAATTGTATACCATTTTAAATCAGGGTCATATTTCGCAAAAGCAGTTGAGAATATGCTGGCAAATAGAATGAAAAGAGTGACGACGCACTTTAAACAAGTATTGTTCACGTAGTATTATCGCCTGGTGCTGAGTTGTTTGATAAAGACTTTTGATCGACGTTGGTAGTTATACATTGTCTGCTTTTCTATAGGCAAAGCATCAATGGTTGAAGCTTCAAATCCTCTTTCGATAAACCAATGTGTAGTCTTTGAGGACAAAACAAATAACTGTTCCACGTTTAGCTGAAGTGCTCTTCTTTCAGTGTGAGACAGTAGAGTTTCCCCTCTTTGATTATTGCGATAATCTTTATGCACAGCCAGGCATGCCAGTTCTGCTATGTTTCCATAAGGGTAGAGTGCTGAGCATGCGATAATCATCCCGTCGCGTTCCATAACGGTGAAATGGTCAATTTCGATTTCTAAGCGTTCTCGTGAACGTCTCACCAGGATGCCTTTTTGTTCTAGCGGCTCGATAAGTTCGATAATGCCGGCGACATCATCGATGTTGGCTTGACGAGTTGTATCGTAGCAATCGGCAGTGACCAGTGTACCAATGCCATTACGTGTATATAGTTCAAGTAGCAATGCACCTTGAATATGGCGATCGATGATATGCGCACGTCTTACGCCTTTGGTGCAGACTTCGATAGCACTGTTTAAACTTCGTTGGGTATTTTCATCGAAATCAGCTTGCTTCGATTCTGCATAGGTTTTTGCTTGGGATAAACTAAATTGGGAAATCAGCTCGCCCAGTTTATCGTGCAGTTTTAGATTTTCGGTTAAATAGATAAATTTATCCGCGTTAAGTGCAATAGCTGCCTTGGTCGCTACATCCTCTGCAGTTAAACTGAAGACCTCACCGGTTGGTGAGTAGCCAGTTGATGAAAGCAAAACAATAGCGCCATCATCTAATTGATGTTGGATTGCAGAAGCATCTATCCTTCTGACTTCACCAGTGAAACAGTAATCCACCCCTTCATGCACACCAATAGGTTTGGCCATAACAAAGTTACCGCTAACCACACGAATTTTTGCACCAGCCATCGGTGAGTTGGCAACACCCATCGACAACATGGCTTCGATATGCATGCGCACACTACCGACTGCCTCTTTGACACATTGCAGAGAGGCTTCATCAGTAATGCGCAGATTATTTGTTATGTTGCTTTTTAAGTTTGCGCTTTCCAATCTTTTTTCGATTTGATAACGGGCACCATGAACCAGGACCAGACGAATGCCAAGGCTATCTAGCAGAGCAATGTCGTGGATGAGATTGGAGAAACTGGCGTCATCTACCGCATCTCCATCAAATAAAATAACGAAGGTTTTTCCACGATGAGCGTTGATGTATGGTGAAGAATATCTGAACCATTCAACAAACTGAGTGAGGTTATTATTTTCCGGCAAATGAAGCTCCAGTAACAATTTAAGCGCTTGATTTAATGCATGTATGGTACCACGGGATTTTATTGCTGCGCTAATATCCTTCAATATTGAATGTCTTAAAGAGATTACTTTGATTAGCTCTCAGGTAAAGGGGGAATTTTGCTGTTTTGATGAACAATTTTTATCGCAATGGCGAGATTTACACTGCGTTTATGCTGTGTTGTGATAAAATTCCCGCTTTACGTATTGCTATCTATTAAGAAGAAGGTTTATCTCATGCCGACGTACCGTTCCAAAACATCAACAGCCGGAAAAAATATGGCTGGGGCTCGTGCTTTATGGCGCGCGACCGGAATGACTGATCAAGATTTCAACAAGCCAATTATCGCCATTGCAAACTCTTTTACGCAATTTGTACCTGGCCATGTGCATTTAAAAGATTTAGGCCAATTGGTCGCACGTGAGATCGAAAAAGCAGGCGGTGTTGCAAAAGAGTTTAATACTATTGCGGTGGATGATGGTATTGCAATGGGTCACGATGGAATGCTTTATAGCTTGCCTTCTCGGGAAGTGATTTCTGACGCTGTCGAGTATATGGTTAATGCGCATTGTGCAGATGCACTGGTCTGTATCTCCAACTGTGACAAAATCACGCCGGGTATGTTGAATGCAGCAATGCGTTTGAATATTCCGACAATTTTTGTTTCCGGTGGGCCAATGGAGTCGGGTAAAGCTGTTATCGGTGGTGTAGAGAAAAAACTGGACCTGGTTGATGCCATGGTTATCGCAGTGACTCCCGGTGTTAGTGATGATGAGGTGGCGCAATACGAGCGTTCAGCTTGTCCTACCTGTGGTTCATGCTCAGGTATGTTCACTGCAAACTCGATGAATTGTTTAACTGAAGCTTTAGGACTTGCTTTGCCAGGTAATGGTAGCATGCTGGCGACTCACGCAGACAGAGAAGAGTTATTCCTTGAAGCAGGGCGTCAAATTGTCTCTATGGCAAAACAGTATTATGAAGGCGATGATGAGAGTGTACTACCTCGTTCAATTGCTTCTTTCAAAGCATTTGAAAATGCTATGAGCATCGATATTGCGATGGGTGGTTCTACTAATACTATTTTACATTTATTAGCGGCTGCTCAAGAAGGTGGGGTTGATTTTACGATGGATGATATTGATCGTTTATCGCGTAAGGTTCCACAACTTTGTAAAGTTGCTCCAAGCACACCACTCTATCATATGGAAGATGTTCACCGTGCTGGCGGTATTATGAGTATTCTGGGTGAGTTGAATCGTGCCGGCTTGTTACATAATGATTTACCAATGGTTCATAGTAAAACTGTACAACAAGCGTTGGATCAATGGGATATTGTTGGTAGCGCCAATGTTAGTAACGTGAGTGAAGCCACTAAGAAATTTTATTCGGCTGGGCCCGGTAATGTCAGAACAACGCAAGCTTTCAGTCAGGAAAAACGTTGGCCTTCATTGGATGATGATCGAGAATCAGGTTGTATCCGTAATATTGAGCATGCCTATAGTCAAGAAGGTGGATTAGCGGTTCTTTACGGTAATATTGCAGCAGATGGCTGTGTGGTAAAAACTGCGGGTGTGGATGACAGTATTCTGAAATTTTCAGGCCCAGCGCGAATTTTTGAGAGTCAAGATGATTCCGTTGCAGCGATTTTAAATGATGAAATCAAAGCGGGGGATATTGTTATTATCCGCTACGAAGGGCCTCGTGGTGGTCCGGGCATGCAAGAAATGCTTTATCCAACAAGCTACCTGAAATCAAAAGGATTAGGAAAAGCTTGCGCATTAATTACGGATGGTCGCTTCTCTGGTGGCACATCAGGTCTTTCTATTGGTCATGCATCACCAGAAGCAGCGGAAGGTGGAGCGATTGGTTTGGTGGAAGAAGGCGACACTATCAATATCGACATTCCCAACAGAACAATTGCCGTGGCGATTAGTGATGAAGTGTTGGCACAACGCCGTACTGCCATGGAGGCAAAAGGTAATAAAGCGTGGAAACCTGAAAATAGACAACGCGTGGTTTCCTCAGCATTAAAAGCTTATGCAGCCATGACCACAAGTGCATCGCGTGGCGCGGTGCGTGATGTTTCTCAATTGGAGAAATAGTAATTCTAGATTGCATCAAGTATCACATATCTGCGCCAGAAGACGCCGTAAATACATCCTTGTAGGCTTGGCTTTGCGACTACATGGACGTAGAAGGTAGAGCGACTCAGGAGATAAAGCCGAGCATCCCTGTCAAAGACACTTCTTCTGCAGAGATGCAATACGTGATGCTTGAGAATTTTCTGGTTCCCATGGTCTTTCGTGAGAATCCATAAGTTATAAATTTATTAATTTTGTAAATGAGGAAAAAAGTAAATGATTAAATTAACAACCAGTGCCGGTGTTATTACATTAGATATGTTTGCTGATAAAGCACCAAAAACCGTTGAGAACTTTGAGCAATATGTACGTGATGGGTTTTATGACGGCACTATCTTCCACCGTGTGATAAATAATTTCATGATTCAAGGCGGTGGTTTTGAACCTGGTATGGTTCAAAAAGAGACGCGTGATGTCATCGAAAATGAAGCAGACAACGGTGTGGGCAATGAAAATGGAACCGTCGCCATGGCGCGTACGGCTGATCCGCATTCTGCCTCTGCACAATTTTTTATTAATGTGAAAGATAATGACTTTTTGAATCATTCATCACCGACACCAAATGGTTGGGGATATTGTGTGTTCGGTAAAGTGGTTGATGGAATGGATGTGATTGATGAAATCAAAACCGTAGCGACAACTATGCGCGCTGGCCATCAAGATGTTCCTGCTGAAGATGTAATCATCGAAAAAGCAGAAATTGTTGAAGGTTAGAAGTGATTTTCTAGCTTAATCAAAAGGAGAGCCAATTGCTCTCCTTTTTTTATATAAAGAGTCCCCATGAGCTACCAACTAATAAAATCCTTACTCTTCAAACTCGATCCTGAAATTTCGCATAATCTCACACTATCTGCGCTTAACGTTGCCGAAAAACTTGGCTTGCTAAAGTCCAAACCTTTAAATAAACCAAAAACAGTTATGGGTATAAATTTTCATTCACCTGTAGGATTAGCTGCTGGTTTGGATAAAAACGGTGATCACATCCATGCTTTAGCCGCCTTGGGATTTGGATTTATTGAAATAGGGACTATAACACCGCGCCCCCAAGCAGGTAATCCAAAACCTCGTCTATTTCGTTTGCCAGAAAAAAACGCCATCATCAACCGCATGGGCTTCAATAATAAAGGGGTTGACCACCTTGTAGAGCAAGTGAAAAAAACAAACTTCAAAGGTGTGCTGGGAATTAATATTGGAAAGAATGCCGATACGCCGATTGAAAATGCAGTGGATGATTATCTTATTTGTATGCGTAAAGTTTATGAACTTGCCAGTTACATCACTATCAATATCTCATCTCCCAACACTAAAAATTTGCGGCAGCTTCAACAGGGAAGTGAGTTTAAGCCGTTATTAGCTGCGTTAAAAAATGAACAAACTGTTTTGAATGAAAAACATGAGCGCTATGTTCCGTTGGTGGTTAAAATCGCGCCTGATTTAACTGAGGAAGAAGTTAAGGCAATCGCTAATGTATTGCTTGAGTTGGAAATGGATGGTGTGATTGCGACCAATACAACCGTCAGCCGTGAAGAAGTAAAAGGACTACCGCATGGTGATGAAGTCGGTGGTTTGAGTGGTTCTCCAGTCCTGAATCAATCAACCAAAGTGGTTGAGCATCTGTTTGCTGAGCTTGGTGATAGAATTCCCATCATTGCTGCTGGTGGGATTATGGGTGCTGAAGATGCTAAAGCTAAGATTAAAGCAGGGGCAAGTTTGGTTCAGGTTTATACAGGATTTATTTATCGAGGGCCTGGATTGATAGCAGAAATTACAGAAGCATTGTAGTCTGCCAGTAGGGCGGATAAGTGATGTGCATCCGCCGATGGAACGGATATATTAATTATAGGTGATGGATACGTTGCACTTGTCGATCTTACCGGTACTACTATTGGTAATAATAAATGCAGAAGATTCCTAAGTGAAAATAGATGCAGAGGCGAGATTGGTTCAACTTGATAGCGGTAGTTACAGAAACATTGTGTGCATATTTTGAAGAAACAATATTCGTATACTATGCTAAACATATGAGTTAGATAATTTATTATTCTGGAATATAGATATGCATGCTACAAAAATTATTTTCGTGTTTGTTAGCACAATCGTTGCGTTGTCTGGCTGCGGGTTGGCAGATACTGATGAATGTGCTAATCCTCATCCTTCGATGAAAGCCGAGTGTGATGCTCGGGAAAAAAGCACTGACTGGGACGATATGAAATGGGATGAGGGTACATGGGGTTAACTCTTTTTTCTCGATGAATAAGAAATAAGCTTATTGGAGAGTGAAATGCGTTTTTATAGTTTGATCATTGGTTTGATAATGCCGGCACTTGTCTACTCTGGAGAGGTCACAATTCCCAACGAATTTCATGCTGGAGAAAAAGCCGTTGCGGCAGAGGTCAATGAAAATTTTGATGCATTAGCTAATGAGGTTAACGATAACAATACTCGAATTACAACTAACATTACTAGTATATCAGAGCATGCTTCGATGTTAGAAAATATGCAAAACCGCGTCACCGCTTCGTGTAGTCCTGGATCTTCAATTCGAGTGATTAATGAAGATGGTTCGGTTGATTGTGAAGCAGACGATGTTGGCGCATCAAGTAGTGGAGACATAACGGGAGTAACT
>CALZJE010000111.1 GCA_945787715.1 uncultured Ectothiorhodospiraceae bacterium
GACAATGTCCAAGTAGTGCTTAGCTCTTTCTGTTCTTTCTTTTTTATCACGTCCTTGTAATACCATAACAAGTTCTACATTTTCCAATGCGCTTAAAACCGGTACCAAGTTGTATGCCTGAAAGATAAAGCCAATCTGGAATAATCGAAATTGTGATAAATCATGAGAGGTTATAGTGGATAGATCAATTCCGTTAAGCTTAATGGAGCCTGAGCTGGCAACATCTAATCCACCAATAATATTTAGCAGTGTTGTTTTTCCCGAACCAGATGGGCCTACCAAAGCAGCAAATTCCCCTTCGTCGACGTCTAAATTAATTTCACGTAATGCATGAACCTGGATTTCGCCCTGGGTATAGTATTTTTCGATATTGTTTAGTTTCAATAAAATTGACATTATGATTTTAACGCTTCTATGGGTGGAATACGTGATGCTTTAATGGCTGGGTAGATGCCTGAAAAAAGTGTTGCCATAAAGACAATGATTGTTAATTGGAAAATACGTTCAGCGGATAGTTCTGAGTAGACGATAGGATCCATGAATGTTCCTGCAAAGGTTGTCCCTTCAGGAATCATTGCTGAGAAATCTATTCCATAAGTAGCAACATATAAATGTACAGAGCCACCAACAATCCAGCCGATGAGGACTGAAAGACAACTCAGTAATACTGTTTCCAATAAGACCATATAAACGAGATAGTTTTTACTCATACCGAGTGCGCGTAACAAACCAAATTCACGTGTGCGCTCTAGTACACCCATGAGCACAGTATTGATAATGCCAAATACGATAACCAGCAATATAATAAACTGCATGATATAGGAACCCATATCGTCAAATACAATATATTGTACAAGTTGTGGTAGTACATCTTCCCAGTCGAGAACTGAGATATCTGACGTACTGTACTTTTCAGCTAATATCTTTTTCCAGCTTTCCATGCTTGTATCATCATTGAGAAAGATGGCAATACGGGTTAGCGGTTTTTGTTCTTTTATTCCGCCTTCTGCAATTAAATATTGTGAAGCGTAGTCTAGTGGACTAAGGATAAGAAATTTATCCAGCTCATCAACGCCTGAACGGAAAATTCCTTGAACGCGTGCCAGTTGTGCTTCACTATCGCCACCTTTTTTTCCGGCAATAATCACAATTTTACTACCAACTTTGGCTTTTAGCTTTCTAGCCATGCCGTCACCAATAATTATGCCTCTCGGTTTATCAGATGATAACCAAGAGCCTTCAGTAATCTTTTTTTCAAGTAGTTTACGTAGCGGGTCATTACTGATCTCAATACCTTGCATGGCAGCACCAACCGCATTGTGAGCCGTGCTTGCGAGGATTTGCAAGGTAATACGGGGTGCTATTTTCGCATCGATATTTTCATTTTTTAAATTTTTAATGAGTTTATTTCCATCACTAAGAAAACGATGGTTGGCGGGTGAATGTAAATATTCGCTATGTTGAATAGTGATATGGCCATCGCCCATATTAATTGCGTTATCCACCATATTATTATGACCACTATCTTGCATGCCAATGGAAAATACTGATAAGCCAAAACCAATAGCAATGGAACTTAAAGTAATAATGGTTCGTCTTCTATGTCGCCATAAGTTACGCCAGGCAAGCATCATGAAAACGGAGAAGGGTAAATGCACTTTTTTTTGTCCCGTCATCGTAGAACCTCAACAGGTTTCATTTTAGTAATACGTAGTGAAGGGATCATTGAAGCAGTCAGAGAAATGATGAAGGTGAGAATAATGGAAACAAATATATCATTGATATTGATATACCCCTTCCATATTGGCTCAAATATAATGCCGGCATAGTCGAAACCATCAGGCATGTAGGACGACATATCTATTCCATGATTTTGCATATACACCGCGCCAAAGATTCCAGTAAGAGTACCAACGACAACTGAAATCAGTGTAATGATGAATGATTCAAAAACCACCATTAATAATAGCCAGTAATGTCCCATGCCAATAGAAAGCAGAATACCAAATTCGTGTTTTCTTTCATAAATTGACATCATGACAGTATTCAACATACCCATTGATGCGAGGCCGATCATGATTAAACCAAGTATATAGATTGCTGCTCGGCTGACTTCTACCATGTCAGATACTGCGGGCATCAATTCTCGCCATGTGCGTAACTCAATTACATCACTTGAGTTATTCAAAGAATAGGTTGATGATAGTGTATTAATCGATTGCTGTAATTGTTGCTTGATAACAGTTATATCTGCGTTATCCGGGATACCCACAGCAACTTCATGTACCCCTGATTCCAAATACATGAGGTCTTTGTATGCATTAATCGACATTAATATACCGGTGCGATCAAAGTTTGGCTCAATGGGTTTTAATATGCCGGAAATAACAAAGAGACCATTGCCGATGCTACCATCGGCTGCTTGAGTGATCAGAACTATTTCATCACCAGCAGTTACTTTCATATTGCTAGCCAGTTGAGCCCCGACGACTACGTAATATCTATTAAAGTCGAACTCTTCCTCGGTTATTTTACTAAGGTGTGTATTTCCACTTCGTATATGCTCCAGCATCGTTGTGACTTGTTGTTCTTTTGCTGGGTCAATTGCTTTAATCATTGCGCCAATGGATATCTCTCCAGAGCTTGCGAGGCCTGCGGCATAGAGTCTTGGGCTAAAGGTTAAAGTCTGGTTTTCTTGTTCGAGTGATTGAATAAACTCCCATGGAATCGTTGAATAAAGGTCCTGGTCTTCTTTAAAGAGATGGCGATGAATCTGTAGATGGCCGGAAGAGATATTCGTCGAGAACTCGGTCATTTGTTTAACCATGCCCTCAAGAAGTGCGGCATAAATAATTAAAATAAATAGCCCGCCGGAAAGTGCAGAGATGGTTAATACGCTTCTTGCTTTGTTGCGCCACAAGTTTCTCCATGCGATGAAAAATAACATGTATATGCGCGAAAGAAAGTGATCATGAGTTTTCATCGGTTAGCGTCTTTTTTGTAAACTATGCAAAGAAAACATGTTTTCATCCAGGGCTAAGTTGAAAGTTATGTCATAGTACTCCACAACAGTGGATTCTTTAGGTTTATCTAAGGGAGTCAATATTAAGCGAGCAGGGAAAATGCGATCATTTTGTGTGATTAATTTATCAAAGGTCATTATTCGAATGGGTATGTTTTCTTCATCGTAGTATGACGCTTTTAAGGGAGTATAATTTGTCTGATCTATAATTGTAATGACTTTCCCCCAAACTACAGCTGCTTCAGGTTTTGGGCTAGAGGTTACTTCAATAATAGATTTTCCGTCTCGTTCGCCTTTAAAAGTGATAGAAGAAGTATAGTCATCTTCGTAGGTATTCTCTTTTACTAGATCATCGTTGGTGAAGTGGCTTCCCATCCATGAGCCAGACATTAAGCTCGCAGGTACTTTTGTAACACGATTTATTTTTGGGAGATAATTCCATATATTTTCATCAACTTTAAGTGTAGCGATACCTTTATCTTTCTTAGGTGAACGAATAATGATCAGAGATTTTTCTTTTCCTTTTGACCAGGATTCCAGTTTCATTGTCCTTTCATAGCGGTTGGTTTTTACTTTCATTGACATCAGTAAATGTGAAGAATCACCACGCCACATGCGATCAATGTGGCGCATGAGTGAAGTTGCATCGTTGAAATTGGGTTGTGCGTAAATCGTAGTAGGTACAAACACCAATAAGATGGAGAGTATATAGAACAGAAGAAATTGCCGCTTGCGGTAGATCGGTAAACTCAATAAACTTGAAAGCCAGAAACATTTCATAAGACACTCTACATTATAAGTTCTTGTTAACCTATAATTTTAGCAGAAGAAGAGATGCTCTGATGTCGATTGTCACTAATTATTCTCAATTCACCATAAAGACTGGCTAATGATTAATGCGTTCTCAATCTCCAATCTACCAAAAATTGAATTTGGTAATGGCAAGGTGTTGTTACTACCACAGTTAATACGTCAATATGGGAAGAATGTATTAATAGTAACCGGTGCAAACTTTCTGCAAGCTACTGAACAGTGGCAAACCCTTATTAAGCGCTTTCGTGATAATCAGATTGATTGGTCTTCCTATGTCATAGAGGGCGAACCATCACCAGAACTAGTAGATGATGCTGTAGTTTATTTTTCTAATCAATCTTTTGATGTTGTTGTTGCCATAGGTGGAGGGAGTGTTTTAGATGGAGCAAAAGCGATTGCCGGGTTATTAAAAGTTAAGCGCTCGGTAATGGATTACTTGGAAGGAGTAGGTCCAGAGCTTGAGTACAAAGGCCCTAACGTGCCTTTTATTGCTGTACCTACAACCGCTGGTACGGGAAGTGAAGCGACAAAAAATGCTGTTATTAGTGTGCAGCATAAAGAAAAGGGATTTAAAAAATCTTTTCGTCATGAGATGTTGGTGGCTGAATACGCCATATTAGACCCTGAACTGTTGACAAGCTGTCCGAAGGAATTGATTGCTGCAAATGGAATGGATGCTTTAACACAGTTGATTGAATCATATGTTTCCACCAAGGCGAATCCAATGACGGATGCGCTTTCGATTAGTGGAATCGAAGCGGTTAAAAAAGGCCTGCTCGCTTGGTATGAGTCGTCAGGGAATACGGATGCACAAAATCAAATGGCTTACGCTGCATTGCTCTCAGGTATTACACTCGCACAAGTTGGTTTGGGATCAGTGCATGGGCTAGCTTCTCCACTAGGTGCTTTTTTTCCAATACCTCACGGTGTGGTATGCGGAACATTATTGGCTGAAGCAACTGATGTGAATATCCGCTCCATGCTAGCACGAGAGCCAAACAATATCGCTTTAACGAAATATGCCACTATAGGACGACTTTTGAGTGATAAACTAATTGTGAATGACGTTGAAGCAAGAAGTTTCTTAATCAAACTTTTGCATGAGTGGACTGAAAAATTAGACTTGCCCACATTATCAATGTTAGGTGTTAAAGTTAATGAATTGGATCATATTGTTAAAAATTCTCGTGGCAGTAGCATGAAAACAAATCCAATTGTGCTGACAGATGATGAAATTAAAAAATTGTTGCTAGCTAGGATGTCGCGTTAATGATATCGGGTCATCCAATAGATGTTCGTCAACGTTTTTGCACGTTGTCGTTTTATGATAATGAGTTAGAGAGCAATTATCGATCAGAGCATAATAGAAAGACCTTAGGTCAGGTCAGAGTGGCAATTATTATCGCTGCTGTACTGTATGGTGTATTCGCTATTCTTGATTTTATTGTGATCCCTGACGGACGCTGGAAAGCATTGCTGTATCGTTTTGGCTTTGTCATTCCCATTTTAGTTCTAGGTTATGCTGCAACATATAAAAATTATTTTAAAAAAAATATGCAGTCTCTGGTGATACCCATTATTTACATTGCTGGTTTGGGAATTGCGCTGATTTCGTACTCATATCAAGATGTTCGAAGTGAACTTCATCTCACTGGTACATTGCTTCCTATTTTTTGGGCATTTATCTACTCGGGATTAAGATTTATAAATGCTGTTAAAGTTTCTCTGGCATTAATTTTAACTTACGAATTTATATTTTTTGGACTGAGCAGTATCTCGGTTGAAATTTTAGTTATTTATAACTTTTTTTTACTCGCATCCTTAATTATTGGGGTTTTAGGGGGGTACACTATTGAAAGTTATTTTCGTCGTGATTTTATTAATGAACAAGTCATTAATCGCGAAAAACAGAAGAATGAACAATTATTATTAAACATATTACCTAAGAATATCGCAGAGGAGTTGAAAACTCAGCCAGGTACTATTGCGAAAGATTATGAGCAAATAACAGTGCTGTTTGCCGATCTTGTTGAGTTTTCAGCATGGTCGTTAAAAAATTCTGCTCACGATATTGTCAGATTGCTCAATGAAATATTCTCTATGTTTGATGGGCTCACCGATAAATATAATCTAGAAAAAATTAAAACTATTGGTGATGCTTATATGGTAACAAATAATCTAAGAGAGACAGAAAGCAGCAACGTTGAATCTGTCGCAAGATTTGCGTTTGATATGCGCCGTGCTGTCGATTCATTTAATATTAGAAATGAGCATAACGTTCGGTTGAGGATTGGGATTCATACTGGTCCTGCAGTCGCGGGTGTTATTGGTGTAAAAAAATTCGTATATGACGTGTGGGGTTCTACTGTAAATGTTGCTAGTCGTATGGAAGCGACCTGCCCAAAAAATGAGATCCAAGTGTCTGAAGCAACCTATGAGTTGCTGAAGGATAATTTTATCTTTGAGGATCGAGGTAAAATAGAAATGAAAGGCCATGGTGATTTACATGCCTTTTTATTGAAGGGCGAAAAAGCTTTAAGCTCATAACAAATATAAGAATTCTATAGATGGTGTTTACTAAAAGTGCTGTCCCACCCGCGGCTCTGAATGGCTGTTTAAGAATTGAATAGTACATTTTCCTATACTAAGTTAAGTCGATTAAAATTTCAGAATCAAACCATTAACTGTTAGTATGATAATCATCCAATGATTTTATCAATTTAGCATGTAAATTTGACTTTGCCTGTTTTATTGGGTTGATGGGGATCTGTTAATTAAACCTAGAAAAATCAGTTGATTCAAGAGTTTGAGTACACCAACAGTAGGTACACTCTAAACTCATGTGCATCTGATGTGTATGTATTGGTAAAATATTTACACGTTTTTAAAATAACGTGCAATGCAGTATTCACTATCCGTGTTTTAAGATAACATTAAGTTTCAGTTGGCGATAAATAACAAATAAAGTGTTTTCTGAACGAATAATAAGGCTGTGGTATATAAATGAAACAGTTAATAACTAATAAATTACTAAAGTTGATTTGCATGTTGGTTGTCCTTACTGGGATGTTTGCGTGTGGCGGTGGCAATAAAGACCATGATTCACCCAATACATCGCCCAAAGTATCAATTCTATCCCCTTCAACAACAAGAGATTACCAAGACACTGAAACAATTAACTTTAGTGGTGAGGCCAAAGATGATGAAGATGGAAAATTGCCACTTGACTCTCTCGTTTGGACGTCGGATCTTCAAGGTGAATTGGCAGCGGCTACTGATTCATTCGAAAAAAAACTTCAACCTGGTGAGCATAAAATATCATTTCGGGCAAAGGATAGTCAGGGGAGTGAAAGCTCGCAAACAATAACAGTTTTAGTGACAGAGTCATCCACTGTTGATAACACCGAAGTTGAGGCTGAAGGCGAGGTGGAAGGAGAGGTCGAAGGCGAGGCTGAAGTTGATATCGACGTGGAAGGTGAAGTTGATACCAAAACTAATAACAAGCCATCAACGGGCATTATTAGTCCGAATGTTAATGTTAATAATACTTTTTCTTATGGTACTACGCTGCTTTTTACGGGAAGTGCGCAAGATGATGAAGATGGAAACAATTTACCAGATGAATCATTTGTCTGGTTGTCTAGTATTGATGGGCCAATAGGAATCGGTAAAAGCCTTTCTGCAACACTTTCTAGTGGTGTGCATGTGGTTACTTTAGCAGTGACTGATAGTGATGGGAATAGTGTAGAAAAAAGTATTAAAATTGTTATTAAAAAAGAAGAAGAAACACCCTTTAGTGATGCTCCTGTCAATAAAAAACCCTCTATTAAAACACCCACCAATGCAGCAAGCTTTTCTACCGACGCAATGATTACTTTTTCTGGATTAGGCGCAGATACTAATGGTAATACAATTGCTGATGAAGAGTTGCATTGGGCATCAAACTTGGATGGTAGTTTAGGAAATGGGTCATCAATTACAAGGATGCTTAATGCGGGAGAGCATGAAATAACATTGACTGCCACTGATGATCTTGGAGGGAGTTATTCAACAAGTATTCGAGTGACAGTGAGTATTCCGAGTACGGTAGTGCACATCAATGGTAACGTTATTGGTGTTAATGGTTTATCTGAAGTAACGGTCAACACCAACGGTGTAGAAACAAAGACAGACTCTGAAGGAAACTATGTATTAAACTGAGGATAATAGATTAATTATTAAATTTAGCAAATCTGGTTTCGCATCTCTCCAGAAGGTTATTAATAATGTGGAAACAGGAATTACATACAATGTTCCCGCTGAGTTAATGCGATATCATGCAATCGTAGAAAAGGATTTTTCTACATCAGTTCATATTGATGTGTTTGATAGTGAAACAAGTTCAGATAATCCTTTAATTGAATTAGACTTTCCAATCAATACTTTGGCCTCCAATGGATTATTAACGGTTAGCGTTGCAGCCGGGAATGCAACGTCTGAAAACATGCTCGGGTATTTCCCCGGTGAATTTACTGGAATATATGATAAAACCAATGGTGTTGAGTATCCATTAGATACTGTTGCTTTTGCTGAGCTGAAAATTTCAGATGAAGCAGAGAATTTATTCACTACATTGGCAAACCCTGTTTCGATTAGTATGCGCTTGCCAGATATTTATCAGCTGGGAGGAGAGCGAGCGGGAGGGAGAATACAAAGCTAATGATAACGTTGAATGGTGGCAATATGATTCAACTGAAGGAATATGGTATAGAGCAGATGCAAATCCCGCCACATCTACTATCGATAATGCGGATATCTACATCGATTCTGGTGATTTATATATTCGAGCAAAAATCTTGTCTGCAGGATGGTGGAGTGCTGCGAGATACATAACGGAGAAAGCCTGTGTTTGCGTTACTGTTGTTGATGGGGATTCTGCTGTGATCGTTGATGCCCCAGTCCGCGTTGATGGAAAGACTTATTTGGGTGGTGCCGGACCAGTAATGACTGATGACACCGGTAAAGCTTGCTTAACTGTTAAGAAAAGTTTGAATGAAAATTCCCGTGAAAGCATCAGTTTATATTCCTCATTGGGCAGTATAAATATTTATTATGATGTAATCTCATCTGCTGAAGGCAATATAGATACAGATGAAATATTTACATCTTTAGTGGATGGGAATTCCACCACAGGTATTGGCAGCTGTTCTTTATTAAGCGAAAAACTG
>CALZJE010000112.1:0-7835 GCA_945787715.1 uncultured Ectothiorhodospiraceae bacterium
ACACCTGCTTCTGCCACAAGTTTCACAGAGACTAATGCTTCTGGATTGACTTGTTTGATATCGAAAATTAACTGAGATAAATCTTCGATAGAATAAATGTCGTGATGTGGCGGCGGTGAAATTAACGACACACCAGGTGTTGCATAACGTAGCGTGGCGATCAGTTTGTTAACTTTTCCACCAGGTAGTTGGCCACCTTCGCCAGGTTTTGCGCCTTGTGCGATTTTGATCTGTATAACTTCCGCATTAACAAGGTAATGTGGTGTTACACCAAATCGACCTGAGGCGATTTGTTTGATCTTGGATACTTTTTCAGTACCATATCGCTCTACAGCTTCACCACCTTCACCTGAGTTTGAACGGCCTCCCAGTCGATTCATGGCAATTGCCAATGCCTCGTGCGCTTCAGGTGATAACGCGCCTAAAGACATCCCGGCACTATCAAAGCGCTTATAAATATCAGACAGTGGTTCAACATCATCAATTGTGATTTCTTCACCATCTAACTTGAGATTTAGCATGTCACGCAAGGATGACACAGGGCGGTTGTTAACGAGATCTGCGTATTTTGTATAATCGTCGTAGTTTCCGCTTTTTACTGCAATCTGAAGGGTTTGAATAATATCTGGATTGTAAGCATGATATTCCTCTCCATGAACGTATTTCAGTAAGCCACCGTGTTCAATAGGTTTACGTGCAATCCAAGCCGCTTTTGCCAAGGTTTTTTGGTCTGTTTCGATATCGTTAAAGCTTGTGCCCTGGATTCGACAAGTTGTCGCTTTAAAACAAAGATCCACAACCTCTTTGCTTAAGCCAACTGCTTCAAAAAGCTGGGCACCACGATAACTGGCGATGGTTGATATCCCCATTTTAGAAATGATTTTGAAAAGGCCTTTATTAATCCCTTTGCGGTATCGTGAAGCAAGACGTGGTGTTACACCGTCTTTGATCTCGCCTTTTTTCGCCATATCATTCAGGCACTCATAGGCCAGGTATGGGTAGATCGCTGTAGCACCATAACCAAGTAACACAGCAAATTGGTGTGGGTCTCGTGCTGTTGCTGTTTCCACAATTATGTTGGCATCACAGCGCAAGCCTTGCTCGATCAAGTGGTGATGTACAGCGCCTGTTGCTAAGAGTGCATGGATCGGTAATTTATCTTTTTGAATGTTGCGATCAGATAGAACAATCACAACTTTTCCATTTCTCACTGCCTGCGCAGCGGTTTCACACACGGCAATAATTGCATCTTTGAGACCGAGGCTAATTTCATAATTCAGATCAACGAACTCATGCGCATAGTCATCGCCACCGAGTGATAGAAGCTGATCAAACTTGCCTTGTGAAATGACGGGAGAATCGACAAGTAGTCGAGACGCATGGTCAGCTGTCTCTTCAAATAGATTTTGTTCACCGCCAAAACAGGTTTCCAGAGACATCACGATATTTTCCCTTAAAGGGTCAATCGGTGGATTTGTTACTTGGGCAAATTGTTGGCGGAAGTAGTCATAAAGTGAACGTTCTTTATTAGAGAGTACGGCCATTGGTGTGTCATCACCCATAGAGCCTATCGCCTCAGCAGCGCTTTCTGCCAATACGCCGATAACCTGATCACGCTCTTCAAAGGTAATCTGAAACATTTTCTGGTAGATTTCAAATTGCTGATCTGCAATTGAAGAACGAACTTCATCGTCGCCATAGAGTCTTGAGTCTAAATGCTTAACGTTGTCGTCTAACCACTTTTTATAGGGGTGACGTTTGCTAAGCATTGAGTCAATGGCTTCTGGGGTGAGGATTTCACCTGTTTGTGTATCAACAGCAAACATTTGGCCGGGTTTCAAACGGCCTTTAGCAACAACATCTTCAGGTTTATAGTCATAAACACCAACTTCTGACGCTAATGTAATATGTCTATCTTTAGTGATGACATAGCGAGCAGGGCGGAGACCGTTTCGGTCAAGTGTGCATGCGGCATAACGGCCATCTGTTAATACAACACCCGCTGGGCCATCCCATGGCTCCATGTGCATAGAGCTGTATTCATAGTATGCACGTAGATCTGGATCCATTGTTTCCACATTTTGCCAGGCAGGTGGAATGAGGTAACGCATTGCTCTGAAGATATCAACGCCACCGGCAAGTAATGCTTCAAGCATGTTATCCATGCTGTTTGAATCTGAACCAGTCAGTGAAACCAATGGTCGAATATCTTCCATTGGCAATAGCGGCGTGTTGAATTTATGTCCACGAGCAAGAGACCAGTTACGATTGCCTTGAACCGTATTAATTTCACCATTGTGAGCAAGATAGCGGAAAGGCTGTGCTAAACGCCATTGTGGCCATGTGTTAGTCGAGAAACGCTGGTGGAATACACAGATCGATGACGTAAAACGTTCATCGCTCAGCTCAGTATAAAACTGAGGCAAGTATTCCGGCATCACCAAGCCTTTATAAGAAAGTAATTTTGATGAAAGGCTGGGTATATAAAAGGTATCGTCAGTCGTTTCAAGCTGTTTTTCTGTTCTGCGACGCGCAATATATAAGTGGCGTTCGAATGCAGCTTCTTCCATTCCATCAGGAGCGTTGACAAAAACTTGTTCAATTTGGGGTAGGCACGCTAATGCATCTTCACCGCATGCAGCAGTATCCGTCGGAACGACTCGCCAGCCAACAACTTTCAAACCTTCTTTATCAAGTTCTTGATTAAGTGCTTGCTTTGCTTTAACTGCTATTGCGTTATCTTGGCTGAGAAAGACCATTCCAACAGCATAGTATTTCGCCAGATTGAACTGATTTTCCAGTGCAATAATGCGCATAAAGCTATCTGGCTTGCTCATTAAAATGCCGCAACCATCGCCTGTTTTTCCATCAGCAGAAACCGCACCACGGTGTGTTAGGTGCGCTAATGATTGAATAGCGGTTTTAACCAACCAGTGACTCGGGTCTCCATCCATATTTGCGATGAGGCCAAATCCACAATTGTCTTTCTCAAACTCTGGGCGATAAAGCCCTTTATATTCTTCTTTACTCATAGTCTATTAGCTGACCGATACTGTAGAAATCATATTAAGATATGCCCGCCATTAAAAGTTGAGGCTTAGCCGGTACGTCTTATTCAGTTCGCGAAGATGATTACGAAGCACATTGGCTTCACAAGGGATTTTCAGAAAGAGTGGAAGACGGGTTGTCTTTCCTATTAAGAAAGTTTCTTGTGAAGACTAGGCGCAAGCAAGCATTTGTGGATCTGGTGAGACATGCAGGCTGGGCAAAATAGCCGGAAATTATACTGATCTAGTTCCTTACAAGCAATTGTAGTTGCTGAGTGGGCTTAAGTTATTGTAATTTAAATCTACAAATATGAATAATGTTGTTCGTTTTCATTGTGGCGGTTAAATAATGAGCAAAGAATATATCAGGCGATCCACTTTATTATGCATCTTCTTAAAAAATAGACGTACCACATAGACGGTATGAAAAGTGGTTATAAATTTAACTACCCAAAGAGTTCTTTAAATGTCCGGACATAATAAATACACTGAAGCACCAAGTGCCAATCAAAATGATTGGGCAAATGTAAAAGCTCTCTTACCATATATGTGGGAATACAAAGGGCGGGTTTTATTTGCCTTGTTTTGCTTGATATTGGCGAAAGTTGCCAATATCGGTGTACCGGTCGTATTAAAAGATATTGTCGATAGTTTAAACAAAGATCTGAATTTGGCACTCGCACTCCCGGTGTTTTTATTAATGATTTATGGTGCATTGCGAATTGCCAGTGCATTGTTTAATGAGCTTCGGGATGTTTTATTTACCCGGGTTCGTTATCGGGCCATGCGAAGATTAACGATCCGGACAATGGATCAACTTCATACCTTATCGCTCCGTTTTCATTTAGAGCGAAAAACAGGGGCCATCAGTCGTGATTTACAACGCGGCGCTGCGAGTTTAAGTAGCCTGTTAAATTATTTCACCTTTAGCATTATCCCTGTGCTTGTCGAATTTTTACTGGTTGCGATTTTTCTTTTAAGTTCATATGACTTCATATTCACTGTTGTAATCTTTTCCTGTGTCGCTGCTTATGTCGCATTCACTATGGCTGTGATGAATTGGCGTATGGAGCATCGTCAGGAGATGAACCGCCATGAATCGGCTGCCAATAACATTGCCATTGACAGCTTGATTAACTATGAAACGGTGAAATATTTCAATAACGAAAAGCTTGAAAAGCAACGGGCCGATGAAAACTTGGCGTTATGGGAAGATAGTGGTGTAAAAACACAAACCTCTATGTCTCTGTTGAATTTTGGGCAAGGTATAATTATCGCATTAGGCGTGACGATTGTTATGTTCTTTGCTGCTGACCAAGTGGTTGAAGGCGCCATGACTCTGGGTGATCTGGTGCTTGTTAATGCGTTTCTTTTGCAGTTATTTATTCCGCTTGGGTTTCTGGGTGTGGTTTATCGACAAATACGTTATTCATTAACAGACATGGATAATCTTGTTAAATTGCTTGAGAACAAGCCGGAGATAGTTGATAAAAAAAATGCAAAAGAATTGCTTATAAAAACGGGTGAAGTAAAATTTAATCATGTCAGTTTTTCTTATTCGCCTGATCGATCAATTTTACATGATGTAAACTTTACAATCGGTGCAGGGCAGAAATTAGCAGTAGTTGGTTCGAGCGGTGCTGGAAAATCTACACTGGTGCGTCTGCTATTTCGATTTTATGACGTTAATGATGGATCGATTACTGTTGATGGCGAAGATATTCGCAATGTCACACAGCAAAGTGTCAGGCAAAACATTGGCATAGTCCCTCAGGATACGGTGCTGTTCAATGAGTCAATTTATTATAATCTGCAGTATGCAAATCTCGCAGCTACCAAAGAAGACATTATTCAGGCTGCAATACAAGCGAACATCCACGATTTTATCGCTGCACTACCTGATGGATATGACACCATGGTTGGTGAGCGCGGTTTAAAACTTTCCGGCGGTGAAAAACAACGGGTGGCAATCGCACGCGTCATTCTTAAAAAACCTAAAATTCTCGTGTTTGATGAAGCAACTTCTGCATTGGATAGCCATTCTGAGCAAGCAATTCTTGAATCACTTAAACAAGCAGCAAAAAATCACACCACACTTGTTATCGCACATCGTTTGTCAACAATTATGGATTCAGACGCCATTCTGGTAATGGATGGCGGAAAAATTGTCGAGCAAGGTTCTCATCAATCGTTGCTTGAAAAAGGAGGTAAATATGCTGAGATGTGGAGCCTGCAATTGAAAGAAAAGCTTGAAAATGATGAAGAATAATTTTGTCAAAAAGAAGTCATTTCAATCAGATTTGTTATCCCGAGTTACCTAGTAAGTCGCACTAATATGGTGCGAGGTATACTTTTTTCAAATTCGAGAGCTATGGTTGTAAACAAATGAAAAATAATTTATCTTTTATTTAATCATTTAATTTCATTTCTTTGCTTACAAGTTGCAACTAAAGCCCGTAAAAATTAGTATTTGTTTGTCCTTTTCAGAACAATAAGTTGATAAGTAAAACCTCAGCTTTTCTATCGTATCTCCACTCAAAAACCTTATATATTCTTACCCAATTGCGCAAGTTAGTTGGTAATGAGATTGCGTGTAGACTCGTTAAAGATTTTTGCTATCAACGTCGTTATGTGAAGCATCAAAATGATAATGACTCGTTGCTACAGAAATATGATGTTAAAAAGCATAAACCAAAATTTTACCCGATGGCTCTCAAATATTAGTTGGCGCAATAAAATACTAATATTTACGACTTTCTTTAGTGTTTCGTTGATTGTGCTTAGCGTTACCGCAGGCTATACAATTTTTAATGAAGTTAAAGAAATAAAGAAGGCGACGGAAGCGACCAGTGAAAAAATTAATGCAGCAAATCAAGTAAATAATGCTGTTATAGCGATGTCTCGTGATCAGGCGTTGGTGATCATAGCCACAGATCGTAAGGAAACGCGTTTGGCTTCTGTGCAGGCCATCAAGGCATCAGCGAATCTTGATGAATTATTGCATAAACTGAAAAGCGAAATCCCTGGTAATCAATTAGTTTCTCGACTTCTGGATTTACACGACAGTATCAAACCAATCCAACTGGAAATTATCAAAGAGGCACGCAAAAACAATGATGAGCTGGCATTGCAGAAAACAAAGTCTATTGAACAAATTACATTTGAAATTGAAGCACTGATTTTCGCCATTGTAAATGAACAGCAGATGACTTTTCAGGATGCGCTTGCTAATCAAGAAAATCTCACTTTGAAAAAGCTAGTGACGTCTGGTGTTATTGTGACTGTCTTTATTTTGCTAGCTATTGTGTTTAGTGTTTATGCGTCGTTTATAGTAACTAAGCCGATGAAAATGTTAAAAGCGTCCATGCAAGATCTGTCGGAAGGGGATTTGCGATTGGAGGCCCCAATAGATGTGGGCAGTGATGAAGTGGGGCATATGGTTAATGCTACCTTCCGCACAGTACAAAATCTGCACGATATTGTAGGTAATATTTCTGATGGGTCTGGTGTTGTTACAAAAGAAGCAGGAGCAGTTAATGTTACAGCACACAACATTCGAAGTGATGCTGATCTATTATACGCAAGTATTGACACCATCAAAACCGATGCAGATCAGATGAACGAAACGACTAAAAATGCTATGCAACAGTTAGGGAATGCTGCTACGAAAGCACAAGAGACAGCAGACACAGCACAAAACGCAACATCAAAATTATCAAATACAACACAAAGATTTGAAAGCTTTCAAGATACTATTGAGCATACTGCAAACGTTACCCGTGAATTATCTGCAACCGCAGAAATGATAACGTCAATTACCGGTACAATTCGTGATATTTCTGAACAGACAAACTTACTCGCACTTAATGCAGCGATAGAAGCCGCAAGAGCTGGAGAACAGGGGCGTGGATTTGCTGTGGTAGCAGATGAAGTGCGAGTGCTTGCAACACGAACTGATAATGCCACTGCTGAGATTTCTACACTTATTGAAAAAGTATCATCTCATGTAGCAAAAACGGTTGAAATGTTGCAAGCAACAGTCGTCAATTCTCGTGAAAATATTGAGGGTCTACAAGAAGTATCGAGTATTACAGTGGAAAATGGAAATAAAGCAACTTTTATGCGGAGCATTATGGATGATGTTGTGCAAATGATGTCTGAGCAGGAAAAATCATTACAAAATATCATCCATTCTGTGGAGTCACTAGTTACAACCAGTGAGTCAACCAAGTCGCAATCACACCAGTTGGAATCATTGTCTGAAAATCTACAAAATGCTGCAGACAATCTTGGTAGATCAGTTGATAAGTTTAAGTTGTAGCGCTGATAATTTGAAAGCCTGAACTAACAATTCTTAGGTTCTTTCATATTTTTGAAATTTCTTCACTGCCTATATTAATTTGTAGTTTTTCACAGGAAAAACTAAACATACTCCCGCTATATAAAGCACGGAGGCTGTATAAACCAAGGAAAGGAGTTCTTAATGCTTTGTTTTAAAAAATCATCGCCAGGATTAAAGTCTGTGTTACTGCTTTTACTGTGCTCAATAATTTCATTGAGTGGAGGCGTATTAGCCGCTATGCCCGATGAAGCAACAGTCAAAACGTTTCTTCGACCAGATCGTATTCCTCAACCAAAAGATAATCGCATGACACCTGAGCGAGTGGAGCTTGGTAAAAAGCTTTTTTTTGATCCACGACTGTCGGGCTCAAATTGGATTAGCTGTGCAAGTTGTCACAATCCAGCACTTGGTTGGTCAGATGGTTTAAAAAATCCATTAGGGCACAA
>CALZJE010000112.1:7842-14435 GCA_945787715.1 uncultured Ectothiorhodospiraceae bacterium
TGCCATTGCCAAAGCAATATCAAGCTTTGAACGCTCTATCGTTTCAACAGACTCAGAATTTGATCGTTGGTTAAAGGGCAGCAAAACTAAAATGAGTGATTCTGCGAAACGAGGCTTTAAGGTGTTTACTGGTAAAGCACGTTGTGCAATTTGTCATAGTGGTTTCAATTTTACGGATAATGGATTTCATAATATTGGATTGCCAGAAAATAAAGATGAAGGGCGCTACGCTATAAAGCCTATCAAAGTAATGAAAGGTGCATTTAAAACACCAACACTCCGTGACATTGCGCTTACTGCTCCCTATATGCACACTGGAGAATTTGCAACTTTGGAAGAGGTTGTTGAGCATTACAATAGCGGTGGCAAGAAAAGTATGGGTAACTTAGATCCTAATATGCGGCCACTGAAGCTGTCGAAAAAACAAAAAGCAGACTTGGTGGCTTTTCTTCGATCGTTAACGGGTGATTTCCGAGAAGTAACCGCACCTGAATTACCTGTAAACAATTAAGGCAAGGAGAGAATAAATGCAAATTCACACTATACAGAAATTAATCGTTGCATGTCTGTTCGCAATCGTTTCTCTCGGCATCAGCGCTGCGGAATATACGGTTGAACAACAAAGCAAGCAATTTGTTAAAGATGGGAAATTAGTTGAAAAGATGACAGTAAATGCGGGTGATACTATCCACTTTAAAAATCAAGACCCGTGGTTTCATAACGTATTTTCTTTGTCGGATGTAAAAACGTTTGATCTTGGCTCCTATCCTAAAGGTGAGTCTAAAGCTGTAGTGTTTGATAAGGCAGGCATGGCAGAAGTTGAGTGTGCTATTCACCCACAAATGTTTATGGAAATTGAGGTGAAGTAATGTTTACACGTACTTTACTAACTTTCATGCTTGTGATTGGAACGCAATTAACGCTATTTCAAAATGAGGTATTTGCGAGAGATTCGCGTGGTGATGTAAAACGAAGTATGTCGAAGCCAGAATTTCGCGGAGGCATTGTGTTTAAACACTATTGTGTTCTCTGCCATGGAGAACGGGGTGACGGACAGGCCAGAGCTAGCAGGTTGCACGGTATTGCAAATTTGGTTATCGGTCGTAATTCCGATGAGTATAATGAAAAAATTATTCGCCAGGGCGGTGCCGCTTTAAATAAATCCGACTTTATGCCTCCCTGGGGTGATGAGTTGACCAATGAGCAGCTTACGGATGTGTTAGCTTATATCAAAGGGATTTCTAATCCTGTTAGACGTGGCGAAGCAGTGTTTAAAACTAATTGTATTTTGTGTCACGGCGTAAATGCAGATGGAAAAGGGCGAGCGTCAGTCTTATACGACCCTCCTCCAGCTAACCTGACTAAAAGTGATAAGAATGATGAATACAAAACGTTAATTATCACGCTTGGCGGGGCTGCAATGGGCCGCTCAGAGTTTATGCCTATCTGGGGGGAGCAGTTAACTGAGCAAGAAATCAGTGATGTTGTAGCTTATCTCAGAACCGTATTGAAATAATTGTATTAATGCTTAGGACTGATTATTGTCTTAAGCATTACTTTCAAATTTATTTATTTAGCGCTCTCACGAGTTCTTCTTCCAGTTTATCCTCATGTTTGGTTTTAAAACCCTTATGGGTAAGTACTAGATTTCCGTCTCTATCAATTAAATAGGAAGTCGGCATGACTTGTACTTCGTAAAGGTCTGCAACGGTTCCTTTGGTATCATATGCTACCGTGAAAATCGCAGGTAATTTTTCCAGGAATTTGTTTGCTTGTTTTATTTCCTCGTCTAAGCTGATGCCAATAACTTCCAGACCTTCTGATTGATATTTGGCGTGCATTTTATTCATCCAGGGGAATGATTTACGGCATGGCGCGCACCAGGATGCCCAAAAATCAACATAGACTACTTTACCCTTGAGTTTACTCAATTGCACTTCACCCTTATTTGTCGGGAGAGTGAAATCTTTTGCCATTTCTGCAATAGCTGGTTGAATGGTGATTATCATGAATAAAATTACAGCAATGATTTTAGGCATTGTTTTTCCTTTTTTTAAAAGTTTAATTATTCCAAGAGATCTCCCAGCTAGTTTTTTTGCCAGATGTGGATATCAAAAGCAATTTCTGTTGTAAGTTCTGTTAGTTTCGCGATATTGTCTTTTGCAGTTTGCGATGCGTTCCAGTAGAAAGGAGTCATCATAAACAGTTGTTCAATTTCGCTCTGGGTTTGGAGTGTTATTGTATCCTCCAGGTTCACCGTGTCTAATAATTTATAATTGATTGGTTGAGTTTCTGGCTCGTGGTCGTGTGCTGTCTCGTATATATGAGATTTAAAGCTGAATAGATGCTTTTTACCTGGGGTAACGCTCACAACAAACCCACCGTTTGAAAGCTTTTTAGTGGTGTTTGCATAATCCAGCGGTGAATTTATTTTTAGTATGCAATCAATAGACTCATCTGGAAGTGGAATATTACTGGAGCTTGCCACAAACCAATGGATCGTTTTGTCTCTTTTTGCAGCAACTTTAACCGCTTCTTTTGATATATCCATACCGTAACAGATTCGGCTTCTTTCAATATTATTGAATATAATATTAGTGAAATAACCATCGCCACAGCCAATATCCAGGAGATTGGCGGGATTGTTCTCAGTGCTTAAATATCTGTTGATCAGCTCTGTACAAGGTGTAAGCAGGATGTCGTAATAGTTTTTTTCTAAAAAAAGCTTTCGTGCCACTATCATGGCCTTGTTATCACCAGGTTGTTTTGTCTTTTTATTTTGAACAGGCAGTAAATTTACATAGCCTTCTTTTGCACTGTCGAAGCAATGATTGTTTTCACATTTGAAGATATTATTTTCTTTTTCTAAAGCGTTTGAGCAAATCGGGCAGAGGAATAAAGGAGCGGTTGGCATAAGGTCTTTTATATGTGTCAGCAGTGGGAAACGCTCAATACTAACACAGTTATAGATTTACCATTTATAGCGGATATTTATACCAACACCCTCCCTATCGCCATATGTGGTCAAATTTACATCTTTTCCAGTTGTGAATAGGTAGCTTGTGAGTGTACCTAAAGCTGCACCAGCAAGAACATCTGTTGTGTAGTGCTTGTCGGCTTGTATTCTGCTCCAGCCGACAAATACTGCTGCCAGATAAGCGATTCGACCCTTTTTGTAACCATATCGTTGGTGTATATAAGTTGCACTGGCAAAGGATGCGGATGTATGACCAGATGGAAATGAGTAATCAGCACCATTAGGTCGTTCTCGGTTTACGCCAAGTTTAACCGTATAAGTAACACCTGCTGTTGCTCCAAAGGATTTGAAGAATTGCATGCGACCATCGCTATCTTCTTCCAAGTAGCTCAGCCCAAGTGCAGAAACGGGTAAAAGCCACTGAATGGCATCGCCAGCATATTCATACTGATTAGCATGACTTACCTGATAGCCGCTAAGTAAAAAAATATATGGAATAAAAAGTAATTTTAACGTCGATTTCATCATTATTTCGGTCAACAAAAGAACAATGAGGTTGTCGGTAGGTTGAAGGAAGGGGTGAACCAGGAAAGTAGCGCTTTTGTTGGTTGCAGCTGTTTTTTGTGAAACAGGTCACCAAATCAGCATAAGTTAATGATTTCAATTGCAAGTGATTCCAGTTCTAAATCTTTCATTACATTTATCCGATAAAACAATTGCTTAATGTAAAAATTGCTGGAAAGGAGACTTACAGCTGATATTGGTATCAAATAGGTCGAACGTTAAGCAGAGAAATTGAGAGATATACGCGTTAACCCGAATAATTAACTAACACGGATGTTTATGTTTAGAATCATTGCCTTTTGGTTTTATTGTTTTGTATCAGTAAATGTATTTGCTCAAGATATTACAATTAATAAAAACGAACTGCTTAAGTCTGTCAGTTATCAGTTTCAAGATTCTTCAATGAATACACCGCGCCCAACAACTTTTGAGTGGCTGACATCAGCGCCGCAAAACTTGCTTAGTTTTGTAAAGCGAATTGATCCGCGAGAAAACGCCGGCTGGTTAACAGGAATAGTCGTCAGTTCTGCGCTACTGATTAAATATGATCAAGATATCACTAATGAGTCGCAAAGATATGGCAGAAAGCTCGGCTTAATATCAGACAGTAAAAACGGTCGTGAAACAAAAACAGTTATACCGTGGGAGCTTAAAGGATATGATCTACCGTTTGTTGTTCCCGCGAATTTAAACTCTTCGCTGTATTTTATCGGAGATGGAATACCTCAAATTGGTATAGTGGGGGGGTTAATTGGTTACGGCTTGATGTATAACAGTAATCATGCGTTGTCGGTTGCCAGTCAAAACGTTGAAGCATTGCTTTTAACGGGCATTGTTGTTCAAGTGTTAAAACGAACTACCGGCAGAGAAGCACCTTTTTTGGCGACGATCTCAGGTGGTAAGTGGCAATGGTTTCCAAACCAGGAAGCTTACAATCAACAGGTTCCAAAATACGATGCATTTCCATCGGGACATTTGGCAACTGTCATGGCCAGCACTACAGTGTTAGCCCATAATTTCCCAACGCACACTTACATAAAACCGGTTGGCTATGGTTTAATGACGCTGTTAGGTTTTGCGATGTTAAACAATGGAGTTCATTGGGCAGGTGATTATCCTCTGGGGATAGCAATAGGATACGCCGCTGCTCAAGTTGCTATTAGTCGTAATGAAAAGAAAAAAATCACCACAACATCAGCGGCACCTATCTCAGCAAAGAAACGTTTTCAAGAAAGTATGGTACTTCCCTTTATTGAACAAGGTGGATTTGGTTTGACGTATTATGAAAGTTTTTAACGCATTGTTATGAAGCACTTCTATGGGGAAAATACTTGCTGCATAGAAGTGCTTTCAGTGCTACTTTAGTTTTCTGAAAGTATATTTTCTTGTTAAAAATAATACTGCAAACAGAAAATAACTCCAGCTTATAGATCCAGCTCCCTTGGAAGTTGAAAGCTCTTTCTCGCTATCGGATTTAATTTCTGCTGAATCAGAATCCACTATGGTTATAATTGTACTTTCTATGTTACCCAATTCGCTATTTATTGGGGTGCTCAATTTCAGAGTAAAGGCTTTTTCACCATCAGGAGCATCAATATTAGCATCAGAGATATTAATTTTAATTGTGTGATTTTTTTGTCCATCAATGAATTGTATTTTTTCAGTCTTCCATAGGGAGCTAAAATCATTAGTAGGATTATTACTTACTGTTACACTTGCATTGCCCGAGGTGTCTCCCGACCTGACGAGTTCGATTTCAACATATTTAGCGTCTTTAAAAATTGAGTAAGATGCTTTCTCAAATGAAAACTGTGCTTTTGGCGTGTCGTTATCAACAATGGTTACAGTCGTAACCTTATTTTCTCCCAGCCCTGCACCACCTAATGGATTTAATAGTGCAAGTGTTAGAGTTTCGTCATTTTCATGAAGAAGATCGTTGTTTATTGATAGTGTAATAGATAATGATTTTTTCCCTGCTGGAAAATGGAGTTCTAGCTTGGGATTTACATCATTATCAATTGCTATAATATCAGATGAAAATTTGGCTGTTTCATCATTTACAAGTAGGTAGATAATCGCGTTTCCATCTGCGCCGTTGTTCCTGTTTATATTTATATTTAGTGTTGATGTGTCTTCATTAACAGTATAATTTTCGAATTCAAACGAGAAATCGCCGGGGTTTTTAGGTTTTGCTTCGTCATCAATGATAATTACTGAGGTTGTTATTAGATCGCCAACTATTTTTTCATTGCTAGAGGATATCGAAACATAAAATACCTTATCTTGATCATAAATATCATCCCAGCCATCCGAGATTTCTATGAAAAAATTAATTTCTGCTTCACCATCTCGGAAAGTGGCTTTTGCAGTACCTCCTGCATAGTCATTATCAGCGATTGCTGATCCATCTCTGGTTGTAACGTCTACAACCATCTCGCCAGATGATCCATATTTGCGAATCAATTTTAGATAAACAAATTGCTGAGATTCATCAATTATAAATGAGGACGAGCCAAACTCAATTATGCCCGGAAGGGATTCATCGTCGAGTATTGTAATTTCATGAGTTGTAATTGGGGAAAGAGAAACGCCGGTGCTAGGAGTGGCGAGTTGAATCTCAATTATTTTATTCTCTGATTTTAATGTATTATCTTTTATTGGAATCTGGACTGTCTTATTTTCTGTGTTACCATCAGCCCACGTTAGTAATTCACCCTTGTATTCAAAATCCTCTCCTTGTTCTGCGATTCCTTCGCCGCTGACGATAATGTTTACGGCGATCGCTGTATCCGATCCCCCAGTACGAGAAACAACAACAGTTGCAAATTCTTCTTGTTCATTGACTTCACTGATTTCGGTTGTGAAGCTTAATGTTCCCCTGTTAGCTAGGGCTGAATTATTTTCATATGCCCCAATGTCGCATATTCCATCCGTACGGTAATAATACCGTTGATCAATTGCAAAAAAATCCTGGCAGTAGGCATTGTCGCCATTGTTGATTGCCAAGCTGTTTTGAGCAAGTGCATGTGTTTTAGTAGCGCCTCCATTATTA
>CALZJE010000113.1 GCA_945787715.1 uncultured Ectothiorhodospiraceae bacterium
GACATCTGGGAAAATATGGTTGGATTGATATGATCGTTGAGAATATAAGTGATTGGGATGAAGTTAAAAATTACATTAAACAGAGCTACTGCTTGATCGATCCTAAAACGCTTGCTAAAAATTTAAAGAACAAGTAACAAACATTAATTTGGAGACACATACCCACGTATTGAAATGTCCACGTAAATTTTTCTTTTTAGGCTTGTTAACCCCTGTCTTTCTTTATGAAATCGCGTTTGAAGAAACACTAATATTCCCCAGATTTTTTTAGTCTATCAACAAAATAATCATTCTCGTGTCAAGTCAAATCCAGAACTTGGGAGGGCAACAGGAGAGCCAATCAATTTCTATCTGACAAAGCAGCTAACTTGTCAGTAATGAATATGTGTACACATCCAATGTGTTAATATGACCGATTCTACGAGCTTTTTAGAGTTTATCAGCGTAAATATGGATTACACTTTTCAACAACAGGGTACGTTATGATTGCACGTCCGCATAAAATCAGTCGCCCACTAGTAAATCGTTATTTAGAACGCGCACGCCTGTTTGATCTATTAGCAAGTAAATCGGGCGTGCCAGTTACAGCTGTACTTGCTCCGCCTGGTTATGGAAAAACCACATTGGTTTCCAGTTTTATAAACTCAAGTGAACAACTGTCAGTTTGGTATGGAGTTGATGAGGACGATGCTGACCTCGCAAATTTTTTCTTCTATATTAGCAGTGCAATTCGGCAAGCAACACCGAAGCTCCGCAAAGTTATTCCAACCTATCAAAAAGAAAATGCAATGAACGTAAAGGCATTTGCCCGTCTTTTTTTTAGCGCGGTATATCAACGATTGGCGCCTCCTTTTTATTTTGTTTTTGATGACATCCATGAATGCCAATCACAACAATGGGCCGACGTCATCAACGTGGCGATCTCTGTGCTCCCCCCTCAAGGGCGTATTTTTCTTGTCGGCCGTCAAGCATTACCAGCGGAATTCGCTCGGCTAAATTTGAATCAACAAATTTTCATTATTCGTGAGGATGAGCTACGTTTTAACAACAAAGAATTACAACAACTTGCGGCCATCCATGAAATCAATTCATTACCCATTGACCAGTGCAATAATATCCAATCTCTTATGACAGGATGGGGTGCAGGATTGGCATTATTATTAACTCGTACAAAACAAGTTGACGATAAGGAAATCTTGGCACTCAATACCAAACAAGATATATTCAATTACTTTATGAATGAGGTCATTCGGCACCTCAGTGAAGAAATCAGAGCGTTACTGTATCGCACCTGTTATTTACCCGAAGTTTCTGCAGACCTTGCAAAGATATTATCGAAAAACAACAACGCAAGCGAGATGTTGCAAAACCTCTACGAGAGTAATTACTTTACGTATCGGGTATCTGAATCAGGGCAAGTTTTTCGTTACCATCCATTGTTTAAATCATTTCTTATTACGCAAAGTGAAAAACTATTAGACGAACACACATTAAGAGAAGTAAAAGAGACGACTGTTGATTTGTTGGAGAAAAGTGGCGCACTTGCTGAGGCAGCAACGTTACTGACCGCCATGAATAACTGGCCTCGCTTTGCTCAGTTTACTATTCAGCATGCCAAAGATTTAGTTGACGCTAATTATGTTCAAACACTTATGAAGTGGTTGCAACAATTGCCCACAACAATCGTAGAACAAAATAGCTGGCTATTGTATTGGCGTGCATTTTGTTTTCAATTTATTCACCCTCAAGGTGCGCGTCGTGATTATATCACCGCTTTCAATCGATTTAGCGAAGCTGGCGAACCTACAGGGCAATGTTTGTCATTAACCGGGGTTATCTATAGTTACATTTTTGAGCGCGATGATTTTTCTCCGCTAGATTCATGGATAAGCAAAGTGGACCAGCTACAACCTTCGCTTCTAGAGCAAGCCCCAAAACCTGTCATGATGAGCCTGACTATGTCAATGTTCTCGGCATTGATTCACCGCGCACCTCATCATAAGGAATTCTCTAATTGGCTTGATCGCGTTAATCAAATACCAAAAAATGCATTGCCACCGGCTTTGTTTGTACTGAAACAAGTGGATATCATTTTGTACTATTTATGGCGTGGCGATTTTTTCAGTGCAGAAATCAGTCATGATATATTTGAAAAACAGATTAAGCAAAATCATGAACCAACGAGTAAGATGCTGTGGCATGTCGTTCATTGTTTTTATTTATGGTTTGCCAAGGGTGAGGCAGAGCGTGCACTGACGGTAGCGAAAGATGGTTTAAAATTAGGTAAAGAGCATGGTCTACCGTTATGGGATATTTTACTTCTTAATATGGGAGCCGCAGCTGCCCTTACATCGCATAACGCTGCCGAAGCGACTCGTCTGCTTGACAGTGCGTCACAAATCGCAGATGACTCGAGGAGAGCCCACTTAACCCTGTACCAAAACTTAATGGCCATCAATTGCTTTCGTCGTGGTGAAACTGCACTAGCATTGCATCATGGACAGGAGTCACTACGTTATGCGAAGGAATCAGGTTCGCCCTTTCCTCATGCTCAAGCACATTTTATATTGGCACAATTATATTCATTTGATGGTGATCTAAAAGAAGCTAAACGGCACATAGATTCAACAAGAGAAATTGGAATAAAAATATCTGGTGTTTATCATCAGTTTCAAGCGAATTTGTTTGATGCAACGCTTGAGTGGGAAAGTAAACAACCAGATGCAGCACTGCAACATGTTAAAAACGCCCTGTTGTTAGCAAAGAAGTATAATTTGTTACCTGGGCTTTGGGTGCGTTATGATGAGTTAATTCGTCTGCTCATGGAGGCCATGCGTAAGGGTATTGAACCTGACATTGCCCGAGCCATTATAAAAAAGTGCAACTTAGTACCCAAGACACCTCCCTATGATATCAATACCTGGCCCTGGCCGATTCGAATTCGTACCCTTGGCCGATTTGAGATTGAAATTGACAGCCAGCAACTCAATCTCCCCAATCGCACTCGCCCTAAGCTTTACGCCTTATTGAAAGTTTTAGTCGCTTTTGGTGGCAACCAAGTTCGAGAAGAGGTTATCAGCGAAACTATATGGCCAGATGCGGAAGGTGATGCTGCACATCAATCGTTTGATACCACTCTCTTTCGTTTACGAAAACTATTAGGCCGACACGATGTGTTAATTAACCGCGAAGGAAAACTGTCACTCAATGAAGGAATGTGTTGGTTAGATATTGCTGCATTCGATACAGGTGCTGATCGTCTCATGTCCTTACTTAAAAATAAGACGGCACATAAAAAAGAGATCAAGGCAAGCTTTAACCATATAGACAGTTATTACAAGGGTGATTTTCTTCAAGATGAGGATGAGTATTCTATCGTCCTTCAATTTCGTGAGCGTATGCGTTCAAAGTGGTCACGTCTTCTATCACTTATGGCGGATTACTGGATACAACAACACCAACTTGAAGAAGCTCTGCGGTGTTTAGAAAAACTGATTAGTGCCAATCCTTTGCATGAAGACGCTTATCGAAAGTTGATGGCGCTACATATTTCCCAAGGACAATTCTCTCAAGCTGCCGTAGTGTACGATGCTTGTAAAAAAGTTTTGTTTGAGCAATTAGGTGTAAGTTTGTCCAGTGAAACAGAGTTAGTTTTTAATCGAATAAAAAAAGAGGAAAGTGATAGGTGACCAAAATTGCAATATCCAAAAGTCTCACCTTACTTAATTTTGAGTAACAGTTTAGCTCTCACATCAAGCGAGCATATACATTAATAAAAACTGATCAAACAAAGTGAGTGAGTCATTTCCTTACAACACTTAGGTGTAAGCTTAGTGTAAGTGGCTAAAACATAAAATCTCCCACTCTAATTTAAATCAT
The DNA here is from genome assembly GCA_945787715.1 of uncultured Ectothiorhodospiraceae bacterium. Taxonomy (GTDB): domain Bacteria; phylum Pseudomonadota; class Gammaproteobacteria; order S012-40; family S012-40; genus CALZJE01. Next base: position 3,880 of record CALZJE010000113.1, read on the forward strand.
TTAGCGAGGCAGATTATGACGATAAGAGGAAATATTTTTTCATTTTACAAAGTAGCCTACACCGGAATATTCGTAGGGGTATTTTTTGTGTTTGGCGCAACCACAGTGTCGGCATTTGGCCCAATGTCAGGTTTCGGAAACAATGGAAATCACAACACCGAATTATTCCAAAGTTTAAAGGGGCAAATTCTCTCTCAATATAAAAAAAGCGGTAAAAGACTCGGTAAGCCATATATGAACATTAACAATCACTGTACTAAAAAACTCGATAAAAAAGATAATACGCTGTCATCAGTAGATCTATTCCGAAAATATTTCCATGCTGGAGATTACTGCAAACTACCAATTTTAAAAGATGCGTTGATGGGCGAATATCTTCAAACTTATGGCGCTTTTGTGCAAACGCAAGATCCTGCTCTCAAAATTAAGGTCGCCAAAATCGCCAAAATAATCGGCTTGGCATATCTTTGGACAAGCGCCGAGTCAGGGAGAGACAATAGCGGCCCATCAAGCCTCAATAATATGATCACAGCGATGTTTTTTTTCAACACGTCATATGAATTAAATTCTGATGATACGCAAACACTGGGTTTTCTTGCCAATGTTCAATTAGCCCTCGGTCAGATTCATCGCAACCAGGAATTGATCGAAGAAGGTGTTAGGTTGATTGCACTATCTATTGATCGTAATCCTGTTTTCGGCTTGTTTAGCGCTGCGTTCGGAGAGGTACGGGCACCCACTGGTTCTCCTGTATTCCAGCGAGGAGTTGAGAGATTTTGGTCATATCAAGATGCATGCATGCAAACTGAAGTTGATCGAAACAATCCCGATTGGGCTCCATATCTTCCGATAGAGGGCGGTGAGAATTGGAATTGTCCGAATACTGAAAACTCACTTCACAGAGTCGAGGCGTTTCTACTTACTTTTGGTGATTCGCTTCTAAAAGCTGGCGATTTGGAATCCGCAGAGACGATGTATAAAAATATCAAATATATCTCTACCGCAAACAACTGGAAGTATAAGTACTTAGTGAAAGACCGCTTGAAAAATCTCGAATCGCACTATGAGGCATTGCAATCACCTGACCCAAGCGATGATCCCATTTTGGTATTTAGTTCGAAAAAATATCAATGTGTGGTTTGCCACGAGCAATAATCACTGAATAAGATGATTGCATAGGGGGCTTGTTCCCCCTATGTTCATCGTCCATTCAAAGCCCTCCCTCTGGATTATGTATTCTTTAACTCATCCAGTTAACCCCCAACTCTCTCAGCAACTCTTCTCCACTCTTTCATCAGTTTTACTGCACGACTTAACAAGTATTCTGTAGTCATGGATTGCCTACTATGAAAGAGGGTTAGTGAAAATCCATATTAATGGCGAGAATGGTTTGGGTGGTTATGGCTAATACATTATTTTGGCTGTCCTGGTAGTTGTTTCGTTATTATCACTTAGAGGTAAAATTACCCGTTAACTTTGGAAAAAGGCATTGTTATAATTTTTACAATTTCTGTCTCATCTGGATAATTTTCAGGATTACTCACACCCAAATATTTTGGCAGCCTTTTTGGTTTGTAATAAAATGTGCCAAAAAGATGATCCCACACCGTCAAAACTGACCCGTAATTTTTCGATTCTTTTGGGTTTGTACTATGGTGATAACGATGTAATTCACTCCCAATTATAAAGTAGTTTAAGAATCCAGCCCTTATGTTTACATTGTAATGTGAGATCATTGTTTGAAGATTCATAAAAATATTGACTAAAAAAACAACTTCCGCTGAAAAACCTAAAATAAATAGAGGAATAGTCATTATTCCCCGAGCTATCAATGTATTTAGTGGGTGTGATACAGCATGCATTAAGACATAAACTTGCTTTGGCAAATGATGAGCGACGTGGACGTTCCAAAGAAAATTACCTACCTTACTTTTGTTCTCATGACACAATCTATGGTACCAATACCACAAAAAATCAATCAACAGCAAAGAAAGTAGAAAATCAAATATAATTGGCATATCCCACAGAGAGTGGCTATTATTCATACTAAACGTAATTAGAAAATAGCCTACAATAAAATTCGCTAAACCTAAGGTTGCTCCACCCAACAACATGTATGGCAAATCTCGACGAAATAACAATTTTCGATTAATTTTCCACTCGGATTTAATTGGGTGAAATTGCTCAGTAAAAACCAAAATGGTGACTAATCCTATTAGATAATATCCATAGACCTTACCTAAATCCATATTATTTAGGATTGCATAAGTAGATATAAAAATAGTCGATAATAAAATTACTGGATAGAAAACAATTGACATAATATTTTCTAATTTTTCTTTCTTACTATTCATTATTGCTGCCTTTACCCTAACTGTTGTATTAACGTGTCCCGTTGTCACGCTATAAAGAGGGGGGCATTGCTTGACTTTGCATGCTGTCAGAGGTATGTGATATCAAGCTAGACCTTATATGTTTTTTAATCTTCAGGTAATGCGTCAAACTCTTTTTTCTTACTTTCAAACCACTCTTTCATTGCATCTGGTTTTTTCATCAGTTCTTGTATTTTATTCATTGCATCTAGATGTGCTTCATCTTTTTTTTGAAACATTTCCATACCATGTAATTTACTTAGTTCCGCAATTTCTTCAAAGGTGTTAGCCTGAAATTCTTTTTCACACGCTCCACCAAGTTGTTTACAATTCATTGTTTTCATCTTTATCTCCTTAATTTCTTGATTCTTGTTTCATGAATCATGATTATTACACCTAACGTTTTACATCAGTTTACTTCATATTTACTTTGAACAAACCTGTTTCCGTATGAAATAGTTTTTTGGTGGTTCAATTTTATATCTTCGAGTATATTAGCAAAAAGCGGGATTCTTTCACCTATAAGAACAGGAACTTTTGTAATTGTGATTTCACTAATCAAATTACTGCGTAAAAAACCTTGTTTACATATAACCTCGCTTTACAATGCCCTAGTTTATTGGTCTTTTTATGTCATGCTGTTGAACAATCCTTATACAATATCACTTCAAGACCTTATTACTGAAAAACATATGCATTCCCCTAAACTCACGAATACAATTGTTGACTATAATGTAAGCAAACACCGCTTTTTAATAGCATACAATATATTTCATTCAAAGGACTACAATATCCCTATGGGCACAAATGGGGTCATCACAAATGGGGTCACATCAGAATGGCACTAACTTTAGCCTTTTTGACATTTATCTGACTATCAGGCAGACTCAACAGATTGTCTTCTTTGAGTTTTTTCAACACTTTATCAAGACTACCAGCTTGCACTCCACTATCGAGCCTTTCCAGCTCCACTTCAAGAGTCTGGCCACGCTGGCGAATTCTTCCGGGCTGAGTCAACACATGTCGTATCAGACTT
>CALZJE010000114.1 GCA_945787715.1 uncultured Ectothiorhodospiraceae bacterium
CCGCTTCAGCAAAAGACTACAGCATGCAGGTTTTAAAGTAGAAGAAATTCGTGCCCCGGCCAGAGGACGCCATGGGGGTGGCCGTCATATGATTTGGCTCGGTGAACGAAGATAATTGAAATGCTATAGGAGTGGATATTATTCTGCATAGCTAGGTTGATTTTAATTCAATGTTCAACCTAAAAAAAGCAGTTATATGCCAACGCAGTCAGGTAGTCAATTTTAATTGCAGTTGCCAGGGTTGATGCTGATAATTTTAAAAAATCAATGACGAATATGGTCATGACGTGAGAATGAACTCGCTACACTAACCTGGACACTTGATTTCATATTAAATATTAGTAGAAATAATTATTTTACATTACTCGGCCATGCTTAGTCTTCTAATTCCATACTTTTTAATCCGAGATGAAAGCGTAGTAGGTTTCACCCCTAATAACTTTGCCGCGCCATCGGAACCGAACACCTTACCCTGAGAAATTTTCAGCGCTCTTATAATGTTATCTTTCTCCTGTTGATGACGATCAGTTTCGGTGAGAATTAGCGCTGTTGTGTTATCGTTTATGACTGCTTCAACTGTTTGACATGTAGTTGATTGTGGTAAGTCAAAAATTAGCTTGCCTGCAAGGGATAGAATCACAGATCTTTCGATAACATTAACGAGTTCCCGTATGTTTCCAGGCCAGGAATAACTTTGTAATTTTTGAATGTCAGCAACACTGAGTTTTACGTCAGTCTTGCTAAATTTTGTCGCAGCAAGTTGCATGAAATGAGGTGCTAATAGCGCGATATCACTTTTACGTTGACGTAATGGCACCGATTCTATCGGAAAAACATTGAGTCGATAAAACAAATCTTCGCGAAAGCGACCCGATTCAGCCTCAGCTTTTATGTTTCTGTTGGTGGCGGCAATGATTCGTACATCAATTTTCTTTGTTTGATTATCCCCAATCCGTTCAAATTGTTGTTCCTGCAAAACACGTAATAACTTGCTTTGTAATTCAAGTGGTATTTCACCCACTTCATCCAGGAAAAGCGTGCCGCCATCGGCTAACTCAAATCGACCGGTGCGATCAGCAATAGCACCGGTAAACGCCCCTTTAACATGACCAAAAAACTCACTTTCAAAAAGCTCTCTGGGAATCGATGCACAGTTAACTCTGATTAGCGGCCTATCACTACGTTTACTACTCTGATGAATGGCGCGGGCAATCAATTCTTTTCCAGTACCAGACTCTCCAGTAATTAGTACGTTTGCGTCAGTGGGTGCAACGAGATCAATTTGTCTGATGATCTGAAGAATAACTTCACTTTTACCAACGATTTCTTTGTAATTGTGTTCTGCTCGTATTTCTTCCTGCAAATACGCATTTTCCTGCTCAAGTCTTTTTCTAAGAGCTTGTACTTCAGCTAACGCAGTTCGCAGTTTTTCATCCGATTGTTTTCGCTCGCTGATATCTCGAAAAATTACAACAGCGCCAACGAGTCGTCCGTTATCTCGAATCGGTGTGCTGGTATATTCAACAGGAAAACAAGAACCATCTTTTCGCCAGAAAACTTCATTGTCGATATGATGCACTTCACCATCATGAGTGGATGCATAAATAGGACATTTGGAGCTATGGTAATGTTTTCCATTTATGTGTGTATGGTGAATTGCGGCATGAATGCTTCGACCAATAAGCTCGTCGACAGGCCAGCCCAACATTCGTTCCGCAGCAGGATTAACAAAAGTCGTTTCTCCGTTGGCGTTGACACCATATATTCCTTCGCCTACTGCAGTTAATATTAATTGATTTTCACGTTCAATTTCTTCAAACACCGCCTCAATGGTTTTCCATTTGCTTAAGCCATGGCGGTAAAGGGAGGTAACTTCGGCATTGCTTCTTTGCCGCTGCAAGGCGTTGCAGTCACGCAGGATGAGGATAAGGAAAACTTGATTGTTTTCATTATAACAACTACCAGAAATTTCAACAGAAATGATGTCGTTAGTTGCTGTTAAACATGTTAGTTCATTGCTCCAGCTTTTCCCTTGCTCTATAACGGCTTGTGTAAATACCACTAGGTCGGTAAATGAACTTTTGAAAATACGACTAATTCGTACTTGATGAATGTGTTGGCTATCGTATCCCAACAGACGAATGGATTCATCGTTCGTCGCTATCAGTTTGTCATTATATGGATCGATGACGAGCATCGCATCGTGTGCGTGCCTGAAGAAATCGTTGCGAGTAAGCAACTCTTCTGTATTAATCATAGTGTGAATAAAAATTATTAAGTGATATTTTTTATTCACCTTTCCATATTCATACCATGTTATGAAATATCGTATTAATAGCTATGATAATTCGTAGATCATCAAAATTTCGTAGTTATTATTTTATCTGAATAAATTTGTAAGTTGTTAAAAAATGGGAAATAAAAGATGTATATTTTCAATGGCATGGTATTCGCTCTTATCAAAATAACAAATGAAATATCTTTGTTACACAATTTTAAAATTTGATGTTTGATATCCATAAATGCACTGAAGATGTGCAAGATAAAAATAAACTGTTCATTATTGGTTAGGAGAAAGAAAATGCCCTTTAAAAGTTTGGGAGATCCGTTCAATCCGGATAAATCGCTTAAGCATGAAACAGGATGCTCTTGCGCACAATGTTTTGGAAAACAAACAAACAAGATAGAAACACAGAGTATCACTGAAAATACTATAACGAAAAGTGATACATTCGATACGCCTGAAGACATGATGGATCGAGTGATAGAAAGTGCGGTCGTACGCGGTGTATTTGGGCACAATGATATTAGTCGTCGGTCATTTTTAGGTTTGGTGGGTGGTGGTGTAGCGGCTTCTATACTTGGTTCACTATTTCCCCTCGATGTTGTAAAGGCCGCAGTTAAAGATGGTATCGGTAAACTGGAAAAAACGAAACTGAATGTGGGATTTGTTCCTATTACCTGCGCAACGCCCATAATCATGGCGCATCCATTAGGTTTTTACCATAAATATGGGTTGGATGTAGATGTTATTAAAACCGCTGGTTGGGCTGTGGCCAGAGATAAATCATTGGCTGGCGAATACGATGCTGCACACATGCTAACACCTATGCCGTTGGCCATGTCTCTGGGAGCAGGTTCATCGGCGACACCCTATGTTATGCCCACTGTTGAAAATATTAATGGTCAAGCAATCGTTTTGCATGTTGATCATAAAGATAAGCGTGATCCCAAGCAATGGAAAGGTTTCAAATTCGGTGTGCCATTTGAATATTCTATGCATAATTTTTTGTTACGCTATTATGTGGCGGAACACGGTTTAGACCCGGATAAAGATATACAAATTCGTGTCGTGCCACCACCGGAGATGGTGGCAAACTTACGTGCGGGAAATCTCGATGGTTATTTGTCACCGGACCCATTTAACCAACGTGCGGTTTGGGAAAAAGTGGGTTTTATTCATATGCTCACTAAAGATATTTGGGAAGGTCATCCTTGTTGCGCTTTTGCTTGCAGCAAAGAATTTACCACGCAATATCCTAATACCTATTCAGCATTGTTAAAAGCGATTGTTGATGCCACTCATTATTCTGCAAAGCCGGAGAATCGTAAAGAAATCTCAGCGGCTATTGCACCAAAAAATTATTTAAATCAACCTGAGCCCGTTATCCGACAAGTTCTAACCGGGCGCTTTGCAGATGGTCTAGGCAACGTATTAAATGTTCCTGATCGAATTGATTTTGATCCGTTTCCATGGCATTCAATGGCAGTGTGGATATTAACGCAGATGAAACGCTGGGGATATATCAAAGGTGATGTCGAGTATAGCAAGATTGCTGAAGAAGTTTATTTGGCATCTGATGCAGCTGCCATGATGAAAGAGCTAGGATACACCCCGCCTTCTAAAACCTATAAAAACTACACCATTATGGGGAAAAAGTTCGACTACACCAAACCGGAGCAATACGTTAATAGTTTTGCCATCAGGAGATCGTAGTGAATTATATTGCTGCACATCGCCATATCTTGATTTCTTTATTGTTCTTGTTATGTACGTTAGGAATTTGGGAGTGGGGGAGTCAACCACCAGAAGCGACAAAAGCAATGTCAGAATATGAGTTGCTCATGGGTGGAGTTGATCAGGAAGCTCGGGTTCCTCCACCTTCCGCAATTATCGAACGTGCTTTTGATGAGTTGAGTGATCCCTTCTATGATGCGGGACCCAATGATAAAGGCATTGGTATTCAGCTCGCTTACTCCCTTTATCGTGTGTTAATGGGTTTCTTTTTGGCTGCATTGATTGCTATTCCTATCGGTTTTGTTATCGGAATGTTTCCGATAATGCACAAAGCGCTAAATCCCTATATTCAAATATTAAAGCCTATTTCGCCGTTAGCCTGGATGCCACTGGCGTTATTTATTATCAAAGACTCAGAGGCTTCGGCGATCTTTGTGATTTTTATTTGTTCCATATGGCCAATGCTGATTAATACTGCATTTGGTGTGGCGGATGTGCGAAAAGACTGGATTAACGTGGCGAGAACTCATGAGTTGAGTAATTTGAGAACTGCGTTTACGGTTATCTTACCCGCTGCTGCTCCAACCATACTAACAGGCATGCGGATATCGATCGGTATTGCCTGGTTAGTGATTGTTGCCGCTGAAATGTTGGTGGGCGGAACTGGCATCGGTTACTACGTTTGGAATGAATGGAATAATCTGGATTTAACTAGTGTTATTTTTTCGATCTTGATGATTGGTTTAGTCGGTATGCTGCTTGATTTAATGCTGTCCAGTGTTTCCCGTTGGGTGCAGTATAAGGAGTAACTGAAACGTGAATAAAAATTATTATGTGAAAGTTGAAAATCTTGCCAAAAGGTTTCCAGGAGAAAGTAAAGGTAAGGATTTAACAGTTTTTGAGAACTGTAATTTTGGCATTGAAAAAGGTGAGTTTGTTTGCATCATCGGCCACTCTGGTTGTGGTAAATCAACAATACTGAATATATTAGCCGGGTTAGATCAGGCGACAGACGGTTATATATTTATGAATGATAAAGAAGTATCTGGCCCTAGTCTGGAGCGTGGTGTGGTTTTTCAAAACTATAGTTTGTTGCCGTGGCTTACCACATTAAAAAACGTCACCTTTGGTGTACGTGCGAGGTTTCCGCAGTGGAGTAAAGAACGAGTTATCGAACACAGTATGAAGTTTCTTGAGCTTGTTGGTTTAAAAGATTCAGCACATCGTAAGCCATCTGAGTTGTCTGGTGGAATGAGGCAAAGAGTGAGTATCGCACGAGCATTTGCGACACAACCAAATTTGTTATTACTTGATGAGCCCTTTGGCGCCTTGGATGCGTTAACACGCGGTATGATCCAGGAAGAGTTAATCAAAATTTGGGAGGAAACTAAACAAACCGTTTTTATGATCACTCATGATGTGGATGAAGCAATTTTGTTGGCGGACAGAGTTTTACTGATGACCAATGGACCTTATGCCCGTGTGGCAGAATCGGTAACGGTTTCCATTCCAAGACCTCGTGAAAGAAGTAGTGTTATCCATCATCCGGGGTTTTATCAAATACGAAACCATTTGGTAGATTTTCTGGTAAGTCGTTCGAAAGAATTATCTGGCGCGATACAATCGGATAGTAATATTCAATCATTTACACCATCGATAGCTCCGAAAGAAGTCGATCCCATTGCTGAGGGAATGGATGTTCAATCTCAGGAGGTTGGCACACAAGAGCAAGTAATAAGTGCGTAATGAATCAATGAATAGTAAAAATATTAAAGGAGATAAGCATGAATAAAGAAGAGATGACGATTGCAATTTTACAGGCGAAAAGCCAATCTGAAAAATCTTGGGAAGAGATTGCAGTCGGTGTCGGTATGAACTCAGTCTGGGTTACCTCAGCTTGTTTGGGTATGAATAGCATGAAACCTGAATTTGCAGAAGCATTGTGTGAAACTCTAGATTTGCCACCTGAAGTTGGTGAAGCGTTACAATTGTGTCCACACAAACATTGGGACAAGACGATACCCACAGATCCGCTAATTTATCGTTTTTATGAAATGATAAATGTTTATGGAGATACCATAAAGGAAATCATCCATGAAAAATTCGGCGATGGTATTATGAGTGCGATAGATTTTTCGATGGATATCGATAAGGAAGAAAACCCAGCTGGCGATAGAGTAGTAATTAAAATGAATGGTAAGTTTTTACCGTACAAGAGTTGGTAGAGGATTGTTCAAAAACGTTGTAGGGAATAACATGATGTTATTCCCTGGCAAGATCCTATATAGCGAGTAAAATTCGTGCAATATTTTCTAAGCTCAAACTGGTCCTAACAAATGACATTAGAATTAATTAATCGCCCACCTTTCCCCCCGTTCAATCTGGAGACCGCTACTCAAAAAGTGCGTAAAGCTGAAGATGCCTGGAATGGTAAAGATCCAGAAGCTATTTCGATGGCGTATACTGTTGATAGCATCTGGCGTAATCGAGTCGAAATATTTTCAGGTCGTGAAGCCATCGTACAATTTTTGCAGCGTAAATGGGTAAGAGAGCAAGATTACCGGTTAATAAAAGAACTCTGGGCGTATCACGAAAACCGCATCGCAGTGCGCTTCGCCTATGAATGGCATGATGACTCTGGAGACTGGTTTCGCTCATATGGAAATGAAAATTGGGAGTTCAATGAATACGGTCTGATGCGACGTCGAATAGCGAGTATCAATGATTTGGAGATAACTGAAGCAGAGCGAAAGTTTCAATGGCCGTCTGGTCGTCGTCCTGATAATCATCCAGGTTTGTCCGAGCTCGAATTATAATTCCATCACTTTATTTTATATTTTTAATTCGACTTAGAGCATATGAGTTGTTTTGGAACTACTTGAGCGTATATCTGATTATAAAACCTTTCCTTTTTGCAGTGCACAAAACTCATTAACGATACATGTTAATATCTGCAGAAAATTATTCTCTGATAGTCTTTTCATATGACATGAGGTAACAATGAGACCCTGGGAATTACTCGATACCACAACAGTACCTGGAGCAGGCAGCGAGTTACGCCTTTATCGTCGAGGGGAGGAGTTCTCCATTAAAGTCGGT
>CALZJE010000115.1 GCA_945787715.1 uncultured Ectothiorhodospiraceae bacterium
TACTGACGGAAAATGAGTTAATCATAATGTTTTTAGTCTTTGAAAGTTATTAAATAGGGAGCTCTGTCGCAAACAGTTCATCAAGCCTAGAACAGTCTGGCTAGTTCCTGACATCATTTGATTTTTTACATTAACAACAAAAATCATAAATTCATTAATCTGTATTTTTATTTTAATGTCCGCTATCGAGAATATTTAAAATTGCACATTCTTATATTGAACGTCAGCAATGGGCACTTACCGCTGTTAATTATCCAATTAACAACACACCCACCAAAAACAAAATGCGATCAAAAAGTCATCTAACCAGCGCTAACAAATCCACCATATTCCACCAAAACCATTTTTATAATTTCAGGCATCCAATGTAACAGACAAATTATAAATAGTCACAATGATTTAGAATCAGAATTACCTACTTCTGTAAACACTCATCCCAATAAGGCGTCCCTTCAAAACGCTTTACTAAAAAATCAACAAACGCTCTAACGCGCTGTGAAAGGTGACGGGTTGGTGGATAAATCGCATGGGCTTCTAACTGGGGCTTTTTAACTGTCGTCAGCAGTGGCACTAAGGCTCCGCGGTCAATTTCTTTGTAAACAATAAATGAAGGAATGTGAATAATGCCTAATCCGTCTACCGCTGCGTTCCGCAAAAACTCGCCGTTAGTTGATTTCAAATACGGACGTATTTTCGTTGCCAATGCCTTACCGTCTGCATCATAAAAATACCAACTTTCAAAATCTCGTAAAAGACTATAAACCAGGCACTGATGATCTATTAGTTCTTCTAGTGATTTCGGTGTGCCCATACGATCGAGATAGTCTGGACTGGCACATGTTATGACTTGAACTGGCGCTAAGCGTCGTGCAATTAAGCTGGAGTCTGGCAGGTTCGCAATACGGATGGCGAGATCGAAACCTTCTTGAATAAGGTCCACTTCACGATCATTAAAATCCAAATCAAATTCGATGTTTGGATGTTCTTGTAAGAATGCATCAATGGCTGGTCCTAAATGCATCAACCCAAAACTCAATGGTAATGCAACCTTTAAACGACCTTGTAACTCACCATGCGCTTGTGATGTTGCCAACTCGGCTTCAAGCACATCTTGTAAAATGCGTACGGATTGATGATAAAAAGTTCGCCCGGTGTCTGTCAGGTTCATTTTGCGTGTGGTGCGATGAAAAAGCTCGACACCCAAATGTTCTTCCAGCTCTTTTAAACGTCGGCTAACGGCAGATTTTGCGACACCCAGCCGATCTGCGGCACCACTAATACTGCCGGCCTCCACCACACGAATGAAGGTATCCATATTGTCAAAACGGTCCATTTGGCCACCTGCTTTGGATTTAGTATTGTTGCGTTATTGAGAACAATATTTTCTTATTATTGATGTTTATTCCTACTATTGCAACACCGATAATAGATTCAATACAAGGCAAAAACACGCTGAAACAGAGAAAGGAAAACACCATGAACGCACGAAATAGCCAAACACGATTTATCCCTGCGATGATGACACGAGAAGGTGCAGGTGTAACGGTGAACCGCACAATTGGTACGCCAGCTTTGCGCAATTATGATCCATTTATCATGTTAGATTTCTTTGGGAATGATAATCCTGATGAATATATCGCGGGTTTCCCCTCGCACCCACATCGAGGTTTCAATACGTTTACTTACATGCTCGATGGCCATATCGAACATAAAGACAGTATGGGAAATACTGGCAACTTAGGCCCCGGTGGTGCCCAGTGGATGAAGGCTGCCAGTGGCGTGATTCATTCGGAAATGCCGAAGCAGGAAAACGGTTTGATGCGCGGTTTTCAACTTTGGATCAATCTGCCTGCAGCAAACAAAATGGATACACCGGAATATCAGGAATATGACTCAACGGCTTTTCCGATTGTCGAAACAGTAGACTACCAAGCCAAGATTATTATGGGGAAATTTGCAGAAGCAAGCGCTCCTATTGTGGATGACAACACCAATGTCTCTTATTTCGATATACAACTAAAACCAGGTAAGCGTTTTTCACATACGCTACCTGAAGAAAACAACAGCTTTCTCTATGTATTTGAAGGCGACGGTAAGCTTAACAGTCAAAACGTACCATTGAATACGTTCGTTGCTCTCGGAGCCGAAGATAACACACCAGAATTTATCGCGGGTGAACAAGGCGCACGGTTTTTAATTGTTAGTGGCAAACCGATTAACGAGCCTATTGTTCAATACGGTCCATTTGTCATGAACACACGGGAAGAGATTGACGAGGCCATGCGAGATTTTCAATCGAACAATTTCGTGCGCTATAAAGCATGGATTAAGAATAAAAACTAAACAGAACAAGTAAAAAAAGGAATTAACTATGAGTGTAAAACTTAAAACAGCAAACGGTGAATTTATTCGCTCTAATTCGAGCTTTCGAAACTGGGTAACCAAAGATGGTAGCCCAGGCCCAACGGGTGAAGGTGGGTTTATTGCTGAACCCGGTCGTTATCATCTTTATGTATCATATGCCTGCCCTTGGGCCCATCGCACCTTGATTTTTCGTGCATTAAAAGGCTTGGAAGATTTCATCTCGGTGTCGGTGGTTCATCCTTTAATGCCAGGAGAAAGCTGGGTGTTTGGAGAATATCCTGGCGCCACTGAAGATCATGTAAACCATAGCAAGTATTTGTATGAAAACTATCAAATAGCTGATCCACATTTTAATGGGCTGGTTACGGTGCCGGCACTATGGGATAAAAAACAAAACACCATCGTAAATAACGAATCGTCTGAAATTATTCGTATGTTGAACTCAGCTTTTGACGAGTTTGGAAATGCTGATGTAGATTTTTATCCAGAAGCCTTGCAGGAAGAAATTGAAGCGATTAATCAGCCTATTTACGATAATGTGAACAACGGCGTCTATCGTGCAGGTTTTGCCACGACGCAGCAAGCGTACGACAGAGCCTTTGATTGTTTGTTTAACACTTTGGATAAGCTTGAAGAAAGATTATCAAATCAGCGTTATTTGGTTGGAGATCAAATAACGGAAGCAGACTGGCGCTTATTTACAACTCTAGTACGTTTTGATGCGGTCTATTATAACCACTTCAAGACTAATAAAAGACGCTTGATAGACTACCCTAACTTATGGGCTTACACACGCGAGCTTTATCAAATTCCAGGTGTAGCGGAAACAGTAAACATGGATCATATCAAGTATCACTACTTTGCTAGCCATCGATCAATTAATCCGACAGGTATTGTTCCAAAAGGGCCGGAGATTGATTTCATGCAAGCTCATGGTCGTGGTTCTATAAAAAGCCTTGGAGAAAGTAAAAGTCATGGAGAAACTAAATAATGCGCACATCAAACAATAAGAAATTAGACAAGCTATTTGTCGAACGTTGGTCACCCCGTGAGTTTTTATCTGACACGATTTCAGATGAAGATATCGAAACAATTTTCGAAGCAGCACATTGGAGTCCTTCTTGTTTTAACGAACAACCCTGGCGCTTTGTATACGCTCGCCAACAAGATGACTTGGAAAAGTTTCGTTCAACTTTGGTGGAAGGCAACCAAACATGGGCGAATCAGGCACCATTATTAATCTATGTATTTAGCAAAAAACATTTTTCTCAGAATGACAAACCAAATCGCTGGGCTGACTTTGATTCCGGCGCAGCCTGGATGGCTTTAACCCTACAAGCTAATATGCTTGGATTACACACTCATGCCATGGGAGGATATGATCCTGACAAGGCGTTTACCGTTACAAACATGGACCCCGACAAGTATGATGTTGTATGTGCAATAGCGGTGGGAAAAATAGATAAAACAAGTAATCGTGAAAGCCAGAGTTCAAGAAAATCGTTAGACGAAATTGTTTTTGAAGGAATAAGTGATTAGCCAAATTTTCTTACGGGGGCGCGAGAATATCATGAAGAGATTTCGTGAATCCTGTGAGAAATACGAGCAAGTACATTGAACCAAACAAAGCAGCCTTTTTAGGCTGCAACTCCGCCTAATTTTAGAACATTACCCCTTCTACTGACTTATTAATTGGATCTATTAGCGCATTAAAGGTAACCGCCAGATCAAACAATAGCCAATAGATTCGACAGTTATACGGGTTTCAATTTTAAAGACATCTTCTTTGTTCGATTTGTGCTAAGCTCTCGCGCTTAGTGTAATAGGGCCATGGCTTTTCATTTGTTCATCTATTTGCCTAGTATTGCCAGCAAATAACGCCGTCTAACAGATCACAAAAATATATTCACATTTTTCTATTATAAAACGATTAGCAGACTAGTTCTTCTTATTCCGTTTAATTTCCCGAAGTGCACTCCTGAATTCAAAGGTCAGGCATTTTGCTTTTCTTTCAATCAACCTAATTATTGAGTTCAGAAAACCCCAAATGCATATAGAAATAGTAACAACGCCAAATGAAGCATTAAAAGAGAGCGGATTTGGAACACTAACAGCATGCAATAGTGTTTTAGATGCGATTCAGAATATGGGGTACAGCGTTAAATTAAATGTGTGCCAAACAAAAGATCATTTAGACGAAATTGTAGAAAGACAGCCTAATTTGGTCATTTTAGCGGTTAAGTACATTCCTATAAAAAACGAAGATGACATTTGGTTGTCTGATTATTTTACCCAACATAGAGTTAATTTTACCGGTTCAACCAGAGAAGTACTGAAATTTGATTCCAACAAAGTGCTCGCTAAATCGCATTTAACAAATAAAGGTGTTAAAACAGCCAATTATTTTATGGCAATCCCCGGACAGTATAAAGAAAATGAATTGCCAATCACGTTCCCGCTATTTTTAAAACCTTTGGATGCAGCAAATGGAAATGGAATTGACGATTTATCATTTGTAACCAACTTTTCAGAATATGAGAGTAAATTAATTTCGCTATATAAATCATTCAATCAACCAATATTGGTAGAGGAATATCTGAATGGTCGTGAATTTACCGTTGCAATCATCAAAACACCCTATGAAAAATTAATTGTATCTGCTGTTGAAGTAGTACCACCGACATCAACTAATGGGCTTAAGATTTTAGGTGCACAAGCAAAAAAAGATGATTCAGAAACGTTAATAAAAATAGACGATAAAAAAGTAAAAAACAGAATCAGCACGTTAGCTATAGATGCGTTTAATTCGCTAGGTGTCAGGGACTTTGGGCGCATAGATATTAAAACCAATGAAAGTGGTGAATGCTTCTTTATGGAGGCAAACCTGGTACCTGGCATGACCTATGGTACCAGTTATTTTCCTGTAGCCTGTGATTTAGCACATGAGTTTGCATACGAAAAAGTGATCGAATTACTAATAGCTTGTGGTCTTTTTAGAGCTTCCTCAACCGTCCCCCCTAATATATTCCCTGGTTCAGATGGCAGGTATGTTGCTGTTATTTAGAATAGTTGATTGTGGGGAGTTTAAGTTGAATGTCGTATGAACTTTTGGTCGAAGTTACACGCAATGGCACGGTAGAAAGTCGACATTTTGGTATTGCCGTCGTGTGCGATGTTAAGGGCAACGTTGTGGAAAGTTGGGGAGACATTAAAAGTCTTATTTTTCCGCGCTCTGCTCTAAAACCGATGCTGGCTATTCACTTGATTGAGAGTGGCGCTAGCGATCACTACTTCCTTAACGATGCAGAATTATCACTCGCTTGTTCTTCTCATCAGGGTGAGGATATGCACCAAAAACTGGTGGAGTCGTGGCTAAGTCGACTGGGTCTCACTGAGGACAATTTAGCTTGTGGTGCTGTGCTTCCAGAACACACTGAGAGCGCCCACCAGCTATTGGCTTCTGGCCAACAGGGCTGTCGAATTCATCATAATTGCTCTGGCAAACACACCGGATTTTTAACCACAGCGTTGCATCTGGATTTGCCATTGGGCAATTACCACTTGCTCGATCATCCATTGCAACAATTATCGTTAGATATACTTTCCGATCTGGCTGATATTGAACTTCAACAGTATCCTATCGGGATCGACGGTTGTGGATTACCAGCACCCACAATGCCTTTGTTACAGCTTGGGCATGCTGCGGCCCGCTTTGCTAATCCTGTGGATTTATCAGATTATCGCGCACTAGCAATCAACCGCCTTCACAAAGCTATTACCAATGAACCGTTTTATATTGCAGGGCATGGCTCCGTAGTTAGTGAATTAAACGAAGTCACCAAAGGTTCAGTGCTTGCTAAAACCGGTGCAGAAGGAATTGTCATAGCAGCCTTACCTGAACAAGGCTTGGGGATTGCTCTGAAAATTGCGGATGGCAGTGCCCGCGCACGTTCGGTTGCATTGTTGGCTATTCTTGATCATCTAGGCGCTCTCTCTGATGAAGAAAAACATGGACTTCAGAGCCATATCTCACCAACAATATTAAACTCAAGAGGCGTCACAGTGGGAGAAATTCGCCCAGCAGCATCCTGGTTGCCCGCACTCGATCGTTAACAAATTGAATAAGTGAGTTAACTAATAGGGTGAATGTCCTTTCTTACTTTGAACGGTGATTAACGCCAGCCCAATTGTTAGGAACATTTTCATTCTTATTCACTCTCCTTTATCCACTCACCAAATTGTGTGGGCAGTTCTATTATCGGCCCGTTTGTTTGCCAGTGATATCGCTCTGCCATTAATGAAATATTCGCTACTCGACTTTCCATGTGAGGGTGGCTGCTGAAAAACTCTGGTGGCTGTAAACCCTCTTTATTTATTTTATCTAAAATTCCAAAGAATGTGTCTACACCTGCGATGTGACCATTAAGTTTAGCCAAGGCTGCCATGGCGGTTTCATCCGATTGTTCTTCGTGCTCTCGACTAAATTTAAGTGTAGTAAGTAAACCAGCATCGCCGAATGTGCTCCCCACAAAACTACTTCCCATTGAAGTACTAACAACCGCAATAGCACTACCTACAATAACGGCGCGGCCAAGTGCCTTGATGGGGTGACGATGTTTGATATGGGCGACTTCAAGAATATTAGGGTCAGACTCTCAGACTCCAAGAATATTAGGGTCAGACTCGGCTTTCTTCATTATTAAATATCAAGCATATCGAGTCTGACCCTAATACTGTGGATACCATGGTGATTTAATGCTCATTAGCAGTGAATGCAGTATGTTTGGTTATTCTTTTCAAGATAAATACCATTTACCTAAACTACCACCTCAAACCGTTCACATTTTGGCAGAGAATATGGGGCATAATATGATCACACTGAATTCAGAATGGAGCATAGACACTATCAGTGAATTCTTTAATAAATGAAACTTAACAATACTATCCATATGAAATTTAATAAAGTCGCCCTTCGCACAACATACGTCGTACATTGGAGTAATTTTCCGTATCTACATCAATATCAAAAGTAGATATGGGAAACACGACAACACGTTTAATAAAATCATCTTCAAGATTAGCATAGCTCTCTCGATCTAGTGGCTCAAGAGGCGTGGAATTAAATTTTAAATCCGACCAATGATAGTTATATAAACGCAGAGGAGTTGTATTTGGTATTAAAAGAAGGGACAAATATTTTAGTTCAGCCTGCTGTTTCCCACAAAGGGAATAATTGGACAATCAATAGAATTTAAACTGGGAGTGCTTGGATGGCTATTGATGTCGCCGCTGTACGATCATCCACTTGAATTTTTGGATATATCTGCGTCAAAGGAATAGAAATCGGAAATCGTGCCAGGCCTGTGTTATTGTGTTATAACGCCTTAGCTCAATAGATAATGCAATAACGCAGGCCTGACATCACCCTCGGTTTTATTCATACAGCAACATGTATGTACTCCCAGCCACAGTACATAACATCAAAACTGAAAAGTTAATGAGTTTATAGGCATCTTCTCCCCCCCTTTTTTTTCCACTCGCAGGAAATCCTAGAATCATCATGAACATTACTGTTCTTATGTAAGCAAAAGGAGGCCCAGTAAGCATGGTGATTTCTGTTGGGCCAAAATAGGGCTCCTTGAAATAGGTTTCCAGCACTTTGCGGGGCATTAAAATATGCATAATTAAAATTAATAAAATATTTAATATAAGGCCAAGTGCCGTGCCAAAGAAAATCCAAAGCAGTATTTCAATGAATGACGTCATGTCAATTATTTACATATCCTGTTAGTGCCCGTACCAGTAACAAAGTCAATTTGCCCCCCCAGTTGATCATAACCAAAACGTGCCAATTTCCCGGATGCATAACTTGCTGCTGTGCTGCCTACTGCCAGAACAATCGCTGCACCCCAGGTAATCGGATTGAAAACCAAAAACAGACCAATAGCAGCACCTAAGCCAACTCCAACTGCCGTACTCATAATGGTTTCCACAAATATCTCATTTTTCTCCTGTGCATCGGTTGCATTGGCTATTTGCAGACAGGCGGCGGTTAAGCCAACGCCCGCCAGCACAATGCCGCCGTTTTTGCTGATCGCGGCGACGCTTTTTAGCCTGTCAGCATGTTTGGCGATATGTGCCGTCGCCGGAACGCCGCCTGATCGGGCGATGCGAATGCTTTGATGGGTTGTATTTTTGCCGAACATCAATTTTTCAAACGGCCCTATATTGGTTTTGAGTTTATCTAGTGCCAGTTTGCGCCGGTAATCATATTGCGATTTTGTAGTACGGCCTGATTTGTAATCCGCATAGTGGTCGCTGACTTCGTTAATGAGGTTGACATTGCCAGGGCTGAGCAAATTCCCTGTGGCACCTACGGCAATGCTGCCGGGGATGGTTAAATAATTTGCATTATGTTCAAGCCAGGCCAGTGCCCAGAAGTTATCTCTGTCGTTTTGATGGACTGCTTCAGTGATGAACGAGGCTGGCTTTATCTGGCCGGGGCTTGCGATTTTGGCGATGTGAGCTGTTGGCTGGGGGGTAGGTGGCAGTACACCCAGGCGTAACATATCACCCGACCTGATTTGATTCGGGTTTTTTATTTGGGGATTCAGTGCGAGCAGATACTTGACCGTTTCGGCATATCGGATGCTGTTCGGCAGATAACCAAACATATAGTGTATGATGCCGGAA
>CALZJE010000116.1 GCA_945787715.1 uncultured Ectothiorhodospiraceae bacterium
CCGCTCAGCGCCGATGATAGTGTGGGGGTTCCCATGTGAAAGTAGGTCACTGCCAGGCTTCTATCCCTAAAACCCAGTCGAATGCGACTGGGTTTTTTTTTGTGTTAAATAAATCGGAATATTGTAGAATCAGGTGTACATTAAAAATACTATAAAGCCTTGTGTATGATTCTTTTGATTGGCTTGATATGCTAGGTTTATAGTTCGTTATTTATACTCTTCAAACTCTTCACGAAAGGACGCAAAACTTGAAGAACCTGCTCCGTAAAATGACACAAATATTTACTATGATTTTAGCTTGTTCATTTTGGGTAACAAGCTATGCGGACAACAATACACTAATAAACAGTATTAAAAACGGTGAAACCAGAGCGACTGAGGTTTACTTACAAAAAGGTGGAGATGTAAATTACAAAGACAATGAAGGTAATCCATTATTGTTTTACGCCTTGGTTGCAAAAAATCTAAAAATGGCAAGAATTCTTCTAGAGAAAGGTGCGAACCCAAATGCGGAAAATAGATTTGGTGCTCCTGTCTTAATAACAGCAGCAGGTAGTGGGTACACTAATATAGTAACACTGCTTCTTAAGAAAGGTGCAAAGCCAAACGCAAAATTTGTGCGTTATGATAATATTTCTGCGTTAATGCTTGCTGCGCAAGATGGTTATTCAGATATTGTTGATGTTCTCATAAAATATGGTGCAGATGTCAACAGTGAGACAGATAATGGTGATACCGCATTAATTGCTGCTACAGCAGAAGGTAATTTACCTATTATTAAAAAATTAATTAAAAATGGAGCTAAGGTAGATGTCAGGTCTGAATCAGGATATTCTGCGCTGTTTATTGCAATAAGCGAAGACAATGAAGAGATTGTGAATTATTTGTTGAAGATCGGAGCAAATCCGAACTTGACTGACGATAACAAAGATACTGCTTTGAAGTTAGCCATACGATTAAAAAATCCATCTATAATCGAATCGCTACAAAAAGCTGGTGCTAAATAAAAAAATTGAAAGAAGAAATAGAGTGAAAAACGCTATTCTAAAAGTCGTAATCATACTTGCACTAATAACAGTGTGTTGCTCATGTGGTATTAAAAGTGTTAAGGAGTGGGCTGCAAATAAATTAGTAGTAGAAGTTCAAGACTCGATGGGTAAAGCGATTTTTCATGCTCTCGTTGAGACTAGTGAGAATCAACAAATAGAAACGGATGAGGATGGTAAAGCAATGCTTTACTATCAAAAATCAGGATTGAAGGTTATAACAATCGGTGCAGAGAAATTTGAAACGAAGCAGATAAAAGTTAATATGCCAAAGGATAATAACAAAGTTGTTAACGTTATATTGATAGGTAAAAATTAACAAACCTTGGATGAAACAATTGTGCGCTAGTAATGATAGAACATAAAAGATACGAAGTACTGATAAACACATTATTAGAAAGTAAAACAATTGGCGTTAAAGATTTGTCAAAAACGCTGAATTATGATTGTGATATGATAATAGAGGAGGTTAAGACACTTATCGAACTCGGTGCTCCCCTTGAAATCATTAATCAGCACATATCACTAATAGAAAATTCACACATCGATTTACTCTCTTCCCTTGAAATACACGAGAATTTAGATACGTTAGTTATTCAAAAAGAGGTTGATTTACACTTGCTTGTTAATATTGCCTCTACAAATCTGCACTTAAAAAAATTTAGAACTGTTTCATGTCAAAAAAGTATCGTCGCAATTGCAGAATGCCAAACTGCCGGAGTAGGTAGACTAGGAAGGGATTGGATTTCTCCATTTGGCGGAAATATCTACTTTTCCATGCGTACAAAAGTTAATGTCCCTGCCCATAAACTTGGCCCTTTTAGTTTAACGGTTGGAATAAGTGTGATTGAAACATTACGATTATTCGGATTAACAGACCTTTGTCTAAAGTGGCCAAATGATATTTATTATAATGGGAAGAAGTTATCAGGTGTATTAATTGAAATTGTAGCTCAGGATAAAAACTCCGTTGATCTTATAATTGGAATAGGAATCAACATTAAAATGGAAAATAACTACGGCACCTATATTGAACAAGAATGGATCGACCTTTTTACAATTACCGAAGACAGATCTATTTCAAGAAACAAAATAATAGCAGCATTGATTAATGCACTTCATATATCGATTAAAAAATACGAAACGGATGGTTTTAGCCAATTTAGAGATATATGGAAAGATGTTGACTATCTCTTTGGAAAAAACATTAATACTATTGGATTAAAAAAGCAACGCTCAGGTATTGCACAAGGTGTAACTGCTAATGGTGAGCTTTTGATAAATTCCAACGGTGATATGGTCAGAATATCCTCCGGTGAAGTTAGTGTACGTTTAACATGACATGTCTTTATTATGAATCTCCTTATTGATCTAGGTAATACACGAATAAAGATGGCCTTAGATAATTCTACGGATATCAAATTAATTACTAGTACAAAATACACCCAAAAATCCCTGCAGGACATCCTGTTACAAATACGAGAAAAAATTTCCCACTTAGATCTTAAAAATATTTACTTTGCTAGCGTAGCAGGTGAGAGGGTCACAAAACTGGTTGCCGATAACTTGTGCAATACGTTAGGTGTAAAAGTACAAAAAGCGGTAACCACTCGAGATATGAGCGGCCTGGAAAATGCATATTCACAACCTGAGACGCTCGGTGTTGATCGTTGGTTAGCGCTAATTGCTGCATTAGATCTCTGCAAACCGCCCATATGTGTCGTTGACTGTGGGACAGCGGTTACGATTGATACGATAGATGATAAAGGAATATTCATAGGTGGTTTGATTGTTCCAGGTTTAGGTTTGATGAGAAATGTGTTAAATAAAAATACCAATGTTATTGGTCAATATGGCCAGGTCGAGGAAAAAAATTACTTTCCAAAAAACACGGTTTCGGCTGTGACCGCAGGAACAGGTTTGTCTATTGCGGCGTTAGTAGAAAAGACGATGCAACGCTATGAAGAGACGCAGGCTCAAAAAATCTCATGCGTGATCACAGGAGGCGATGGAGAGGTAGTTAAGTCCTATATGGATGTTGAATCAATTTATCATCCAAATTTAGTTCTTCAGGGATTAGCGAAATATTTTAGGTCTAATTGATGAATCGGCAAAATGCCAACTCAAACTTCTTATATAAACTTCATCCACTACAGTGGAGTGTAGTAGCTCTTTTAATTTTAAATTTTGTAGCGCCTTTCGCACCCTCTGGTAACGACATCAGTGTAGAGCAAATAAACGAAGATATGGGAAACATTGCTCTAATTTCTGATAACTCAGGAGCTTTGTCTCATATACCTATCGAGCAGGCGTTGCAAGTAGAGCCTTCTGAATATGCGATTACATCCTCTCAGTTGCACACAAACCCGCGAACATTGAATAATGAGTTGGCATTAATTTCCGAAATGACGATGGAAGCTCCAATTCAGGGTACTGATAAACTTGTTTGTTACGAAATAGGGCCTCTGGTATCTGAGGAGATGGAAGACTTTTTAAAGAAAACATTAATGCCTAAAGGTATGGCATTGGAAAAAAACATTGTAAAGCAACGAGAAAAAATTGGGTATTGGGTGTTCATTCCGCCTCTAAGAAGCAAAGCACTAGGGCGGTTAAAAGTGGAGGAGATTAAACTAAAAGGGGTGGAGGATGTGGTGTTGCTTATTAAAAATAAACCACGTTATTCAATCTCTTTGGGAATATTCAACGAGAAAAAATTTGCCACACAACGTTTATTGAAGATACAAGCATTGGGGTTTGATGCAAAACAAGAAGTACGATACAAAAGTTTGGATGAGGAATGGCTGTTTATTGAAGTGGCAGAAAAAGACGACATTAAACCCCAAGAATGGGAAGATTTATTGGTTAATTACCAACCTGTGAAATTCCGTTCGCAAGAATGTAAATAGCCGTGTTTTTCGGTTGCATTTTTTAATGACATCTATATAATCTCGACCCAACAAAGCTGGTGTAGCTCAGTTGGCAGAGCAGCTGATTTGTAATCAGCAGGTCGTAGGTTCGACTCCTATCACCAGCTCCAAATTTAAAGGGACTTCAGGTTATCTGAAGTCCCTTTTCTTTTTCAGATATATTTTTTGAAATAAAATACCAAAAATCACACTATCAAAGATTATAAAGTGGTGTTGATAGAATTCTTTGCGTAAGTTCGTTTTCAATAAATAGATATTTCTTGTTTTTCACATCAATAAAACGTTTCTTAAACTCTAAAGAGGTTATTGCTTCGGGTAGTTCTTTATAGCTTGGCATATAATCAGATTCTTTTAGCTCGTTTCGTGACATAAAATCCTGAAGTTGTATTGCATTGCTTTTTTCTGCAGTCGCAGTTTCCGCAAATTTGACTCCTGCTCGGTCGGCTAATAAATCAGCAAAACTGAACCCGCTTCCACCTTGAGAGTCTTCCATTTCTTTTGAAAGTCCGATTGCATCGGTTAATCCTTTGTCGGTAGAGACGGTGAGCGCAGCAGATATTAGAAAGTGCTGCATCAAGTCACGTCGATTACGCAGTGTCAATCGATAAAAGCGAACATTTCTAACTCTCTTTGATTTATCAATATCAATCAAATGTCGAATTGGTACCGCAGTTGCTGCTAGTCCTAATGTAAGAATTACAGCCCTGTTTTCTTCAACAGGATTTGCACCGTTAACTGTACGTTCGCGCGCTAATTGAAACATTGGCCTTATTATTTTATCCAAGCTAGTTTTCTGCCAGAATGTTAAACGTGAGATATCAGAGAGATGCGCATAATAGATGCTCACTAATTTTTGTTCTCTTGCACTCAGCAATGCATCACGAGTAAAGGACTGTGCTCGTGATGCGACCACGTTATTCCAACGATAACTCACTGTTACATTTTGGGGCTTAATATCAATTTTTCGAATTGCGCTAACAAGCTCCATGTAGTCGGGATAGCGATTTGAAGCGGACTGCATAGCATAGGGAGCTAGTATCTTCATAATCCAATTAGGTATTTTAAATTTACCGATTATTACATTTTCTAATTCAAAAAATTGATCAGTTGGTACCAAATCAAAATCTAAATTGAGGTAGAGGCTAAATGATTCAGTGGGAATTTTTAAAGAAGTTCGAATATTTGCGTAGCCTGATTCTAGGTTGATAGAAACGGGAATTTGACTAAACTGATTCATTGCCAAATGAACTGCCTGGTTTAGTGTTTTTTCGTCAAAATCAACATGTTTTAGTCCATAACGTTTTCTTTTAAACGGATTACTTTCTGAAAATTGCTTTTTAATATTACTAATATCGGTGTGCTCAAGTTGAGCTTGTTCTTTAATCGTTGGCTCGGTGCTAAACACTAAAAAAAGTAGTATCAGCGCACTTATAAATGATACGAGAATAGAAAGTACACTTATTTTTTTGATAAGGCTGATCATTTGAGTTTTTGATTTAGCTGAATAGACCTGACAAAGGTTATTATAGGTGGGAGTTTTAACTAATGGAAACTTAAGTGGATACCTACATACTTATTTGTTCAATTATTTGTATAAACGCCGCACATTGAAATTTCTTGGTTGATACATTGAAATCTATATTCTTTACGAGTGCGCCAGAAAGTGTACTAGTACTAGTTGTATTGAAAAATATACGAGGATTAAAAAGTGATTGCTTTATTTACCGATTTTGGACTGTCTGGCCCTTATGTTGGGCAAATTAAGGTGGTATTTGCTAATCAGTTAAATAATATTACCGTGATAGATTTTATGCATGATGCTCCTGCATTTAATCCACTGGCATCCTCATATTTGCTAGCTGCAACGGTGAGATATTTACCTAAAGCGACGATTGTTGTAGCTGTAGTTGATCCTGGTGTTGGCTCATCTCGCAAGGGGGTTGTATTGAATGCAGATGGGCGCTGGTTTGTTGGGCCTGATAACGGATTATTAGATGTTGTTGCAATGCAATCGGATGGGGCAGATTGGTATGAAATTATTTTTTATGACAAGCAGCCCATATCACCAAGTTTTCATGGTCGGGACATATTTGCACCGACTGCTCTACAATTGTTTAATCGAGAGCCAATTGAGTCATTTTTAGCACTTATGCCATCAAAAAAATGCCAGGCAGAATCTGACTTGGCGGAAATTATTTATTGTGATGGTTATGGGAATTTGATGACTGGTATTCGCGCTGTTTCGGTGTCTTTAAATAGCCGCCTTGTATTTAAAAATAAAACGCTTTCTCGCTATACAACTTTTTCAGATGTTGCTCGAGGCGAAGCATTTTTCTATGAAAACTCACAGGGATTAATCGAAATTTCAGTCAACTCTGGCAGCGCAAAAAAGTTTTTTAACGCTTCCATTGGTGATGAAATAACAATTACTGACTGATTTTTTCCAGTATTGGTTTTAAGAACCTACCTGTGTGGGATTTTTTTATTTTAGTAATATGCTCAGGTGTACCGGCGGCAATGATTTCTCCGCCCTTTCCTCCACCTTCAGGGCCGATGTCGATAATCCAGTCTGCGGTTTTAATCACATCGAGGTTGTGTTCTATGACAACCAGCGTATTACCATGATCTCGAAGTCTATGCAGCACATGTAGCAGTTGCTTTACATCGTGAAAGTGTAGGCCGGTAGTTGGTTCGTCAAGAATATAGAGGGTTTTACCGGTATCCCGTTTTGATAACTCTTTAGCGAGTTTTATCCTTTGTGCTTCTCCACCGGAAAGCGTAGTCGCACTTTGGCCTAAGCGAATATAGGAGAGCCCAACATCCATCAGTGTTTGCAG
>CALZJE010000117.1 GCA_945787715.1 uncultured Ectothiorhodospiraceae bacterium
TGGGTGGAATCTAGCCCCGGACAAGGTACAAGCTTTTTCTTTAGCATCCCGGCATAAGCCATAGCATATTATTAGGAAATACAAGGGAAACATACATGATTCAACGGGAAGGAACGCAGATCTTTAGCATTCTCTTGGCGGAAGACAATCCCGCCGATGTTCGCTTAACAAAAGAGGCTCTCAAAGAGGCTAAGATGCACCATGAGCTGTATGTTGTCGGTGATGGTGTAGCTGCGATGGATTTTTTATACCAGCAGGGAGATTACAAAGATGCCCCTCGTCCGGATCTCATCCTGCTCGATCTTAATATGCCGAAGAAGGATGGCCGGGAAGTCCTCGAAGAAATGAAAAGTGATGACACCTTGAGACGCATCCCGGTGGTGGTAATGACTACTTCACAAGCCGAAGAAGACATTATCAAAAGCTATGATTTACATGCCAACTGCTATGTGAATAAGCCTGTGGATCTGGATCAATTTGCCAGGATCGTACAGAACATAGAAGACTTCTGGTTGACTATCGTTAAGCTGCCTCCCAACTAGAGGGGTGCTTGCGGTAATTTATTTTATCTTCCGAAACGATTCTCCCAACGCCTAGGTAAACACTCAAAGCGTATGATTCAGGTTGGCCGTGGCCCCCATATAATAATAGCAGCCCCGAGAAGACAAACTGCAGCGCCCGTCAAATCCCAACGATCGGCGCGTATACCTTCAACGGCCCACATCCATAATAAGGACGAAGCGATGTAGATACCGCCGTAGGCGGCATAAGCTCGCCCAGCAAAGTCACTATCGATACGGGTTAACAAAAAGGCAAACACTGCGAGTGAGAGCACGCCCGGTATTATCCAAAGTGCGGATTTATCCAACCGTAACCAAGCCCAAAAAGCAAAACAGCCGGCGATCTCAGCCATCGCTGCTCCGATGTAATAAATAAAGGTGCTCATTTAGTATTCCTACTCATGGTGATGGGGTTGGTTAGTTTGGTCGGCTGCGGATTGAAACGTGAATATTCGAGAAACTCCCAATCAATATTAAAAGGAATTGACCTTTCTTGCAAAGCGAGAATGTCTAATTCCCAATAGCGTTGTGTGCCACCAGTTTCATCGCTTTTGTCATCAAGGTGCCACAAGATTTTAGGATTGCCAGTGAGCTGGAGTAATCGCTTGTGTTTAAAATCAATAAACACTAATCCCGCATAAGGATAACTGTGAAAATTACCCAAGGTGTTAAACATATTATTCCCGATATAATCCGGAATGCGTAGCAGTGTTTCATTCAAAACCGTTACAAATCCAGGTTGACCGCCTCGATGTGAGGCATCAACGCCGTGATCAGAGTGCGCGCTGGCAACAAAAAAAGTATCGGCGTTTTCGATGAGTGCTTTTTGGTCTGAATTAAGTTCGGTACCAATTTTTACTGGCTCGATTTGTTGATTTAATAATAGCTCTGATTTTATTAAATGCCGACGCTGAATATATTTAGGGCAATTTGGATAGGCCTGTTTAACCTCTATTAAGCAGCATTTATCGGAGACTTTTCTTAACTGGCCGTTTATACGAAGTCGGCGACGTGATCCTAACTCGATGACGATCAGTCCAATATTAATGTTCGTTTTTAGATTTTTCCATAATGGATCTTCTGTTGATGTACCAGCTTTTGCCAGATTTAGTTCAAGGCTACGCTTATCAATTGCGCGAAGAAAGCCAGGTTTACCAAACAGCACTGATGCCCACACTTGACCCTGGGGATCGATACTTCCAATAACTACCATTGTTTGTTGTTCGATAAAATTCAAAGCGCCGACAGGTATGCTGTCGCTTATCGCACCTCCAGTCTTGCGTGCTATGTCAGTCGCATTGAGCCGTTTTTGCACAGCGAGTTCACCTTCATGGTATGGGCTGTTATTTGACATGTTGATATCTCCTCAATGAGTAACGACAGAAAAAATGCCGGGAGCTGACTGCAGATCCCGGCAGCATTGACTAGAAAATTAAAACAGTATAACCATCAGCAGTTAACTTGCGCAGACTTGGAAGGCCAGATGTGCCTGGCACAGCGTTGTCTGTAATCAATTCAAAACCATTTTTGACCGCCTCTTCTTTGGCCCCAAAAACATCTGCGCATCCGCAAGAAACGCCAGCTACTTTATCTTCCACCGCTTTATAGAGCTGGTATGCGGGGTGATCTTGGCTGGTTAGTACACCTGCCCAACGTGTACCCGTACCTTGGAATAAAATAGTGACTTCATTACCAGACTGTTTAAAGTCATAAGCGGCAGCAAGTCCGTTGAATAATCGACCCAATGCTTCTTCACACCCTGCTTTGGGGTCTGACAATATGATGATGGCTGCTTTCATGGTGATATTTTCCTTTAAAGTGGATTAGAAAAAGAGTGTTTTCACTCCATGAAGGAAAGGTTACTTGATTCATAAAACGCAATAAATGCTACTATGGTTATTTAACTATTGCGATTTATGGAGTAATTGACGTATGGATAAACTTCAAGCCATGGCAGTTTTTGTGAAAATAGCAGAAAGCGGCAGTCTTACCGCCGCTGCCAATAACCTTGATAAATCGTTACCTGCAGTAGTAAGAATGCTGGCGGCACTTGAAAAAAATCTACAAGTTCGGCTTTTTAACCGTACAACTCGTCGAATTGCGTTAACTGAAGAAGGTCGCATCTACTTGGATAGATGCCGAAAGATACTGGCGGAAATTGAGGAAACCGAGCGCTTGCTGTGCAATGATCAGGTTGAACCCAGTGGCACAATTACTTTAACGGCTCCGGTACGTTTTGGTGAGATGTACGTTAATCCGGTGGTGAATCGTTTTTTAAAGCAGTATCCTCGAATGCAGGTTAACTTGTTATTGCTAGATCGAGTTGTCAATATGTTAGATGAAGGCATTGATCTGGCGGTGCGTATTGGTTCTCTTAGCGATTCAACATTAATTACTAAATCAATAGGCGAAATTCGCCAAGTTGTTTGTGTGAGTCCTGAAGTTCTAAAAAAATATGGAAAACCGGATCGCCCCGAGTTATTGGCACAATTGCCATGCATACGTTTTACGGGAATTTCTGTTGGCTCTGTCTGGCAGTTTCAGGAAGCTAATAAAAAATTATCTGTGAAGGTTAGAGGTAGCTTTACCTGCAATCATATCGCTGCTTTGGTTGATGCATGTGTATCAGGAGCGGGATTTGCTTATATCTTTTCTTATCAAGTGATGCCATATGTTAGGCAAGGTAAGTTGGAAATTATATTAGAAGACTTCGAGTTACCCACACTACCAATTAGTTTGGTATATCAACATAGACAGTTAATGTCCTCTAATATCCGACTATTTGTTGATTGGCTGGCTGAGGAATTAAAAAATTCTTTAACGCACTCTCAATAGACAACAGACAACAGAAAAAGCCTGAAGAGAGTAGGCCACTTTAAGTTTGTCCATTGTTTGCAGCTTAAGTGGTATTTATAGCAACGTAAAAAGTTTTAGCAGTTGGTTGTAGGCTACATTGTTTTTTGATATTTCCATAGCTCTTATAGAAAGCAGCATCATTCGTAGCGTAAAGCTTCCACTGGATGAAGTCGCGCTGCACGCCGCGCTGGCAAATAACCGGAGATGATACCCACAGCCACCGATACTATTAAGGCGATAATTATGACGGTGACTGAGGGGGTGAGAGGGAAGCCGGTTAGTTCTGCCAGAATGATACTAGCACCTGTGCCGAGTGTAAGTCCGATAATGCCGCCCATAGTGCTGATCACTACTGCCTCTAGTAAAAATTGCAACATAATATCTCGCCGACGCGCACCGATAGCTTTTCGCAATCCAATTTCTCGGGTGCGCTCTAATACTGAGGTACTCATAATATTCATAATGCCCATACCACCAACTAACAAGGAAACTGAGGCAGCGACAATGCCGATCATAGCGACGCCATCAAGTATGCGCTGGGTTGTATTGATATAGGTGTCCATTGTGTCAGATTTATAAGCGAAATTACGACCATTATGGCGTTTCAATACCGCGATGAGTTGCTCTGCTGCAACAGAGGCTTGAGCCTGAGTTACTGCTTCAGCCTGAAGATAATTGATCTTTTTGTGGCCTTGCATTTGCTGAAAAGTCGTATAGGGAATGAGGATGCGATTGTTAGCATCCTGGCCACCTGCTGAGCCGATGCTGGCGAGAAAATCCCGACTCTTCGTTTCGAGCACGCCGATGACAGTGAATTTGCGATTGCCAATACGGAACTCGCGGCCAATGGGGGAGGCTGCACCGAACAGATCCTCAACCGCCATGGGTCCAAGGATCGCCACCGCTCGACGACTGGTCATATCGCGGACTCGGAACGGCCGTCCTTGAACGATGACATCATTAGCGATGGTGGTCAGGGCAGTATCCACACCTTGAAGTTGGGCATTGCTGTAGCGATTATTCGCTTGAATTATAATGCGCTTACCTCTGGAGCCACTCACTATGGCGCTGATGCGGCGCACTGCGGGGCAGCAATCAGAGCTTAGCGCCTGATAGTCATCGTTATTGATGCCCGTTCCTTCCCGTATCATGCGGTTGGGATTTTTGTCTGCGCGATCACGGAATACCCACAAGGAGTTCAGACCGAAGGTTTCCAATTCAGAAAAAACCAGATAGTTTCCGCCCTTGCTAATAGTACCCACCGCCATGACAGCGGCGATGCCGACAGCAATGCCTAAAATACTCAGCAGTGTGCGGCGCAGATTATCCTTAAGGGCAAAAAGCGCTTGGCTAAATCGATCGATAAAAAAGTTCAGCATTGCCAATTATGCGCCATCATCGTTGGCGATCAATCCGTCTTTGAGGCGGATGATGCGACCCGCATGGGCGGCGATTTCTTCCTCATGAGTGACCATGAGGATGGTAGTTCCAGCCTGGTTGAGTTCATGGAACAACATCATTATTTCGTGACCAGTGGCTGAATCGAGGCTGCCGGTAGGTTCATCCGCTACCAGCAGCTCGGGATTGTTGACCAAGGCACGTGCTATGGCCACGCGTTGCTGCTGGCCGCCCGACAATTGGCTTGGTGCGTGATCGGCTCGATCGGCAATATTCATGCGTTGCAAGGCTTGTAGTGCACGCTTGCGACGTTCGGCTGGATGCTCTCCGGTGTAGATCATGGGTAATTCGACGTTGCGTAAGGCGGAGATTCGAGGGATGAGATTGAATAACTGAAATACAAAGCCGATGTGTTGGTTACGGATACGGGCGAGATCATCATCAGAAGCTTGGTCTACCGTTTCACCCGCCAATGTGTAAGTGCCGGTATCTACGTCATCGAGACAGCCAATGACATTGAGCAGGGTTGTTTTTCCGGAGCCAGAAGGCCCCATGATGGCGACGAATTCACCAGCGTTCACATTTAGACTGACACCCCGCAACACCGGTAGCAGCACCTCGCCGACAGAGTAACTTTTGTGGATACCTGTTAAGTTAATCATGGTAATTCGACTTTCGTTTTCACTTTAACTAGGCTGTTTTCTGTTAGTGCTTTTAGTGTTTTACCATGGGAGATGATGATGGATTCATCTGCAGTTATACCATCAACAATTTCGACATGGGTGAAATCCTCGATACCAGTCGTTACTGGCAGGTATTTTACTTTGCCGTCGCGAACCACTGCAACCTTCGATGTCTCATCGGATTCGATAAGTGCGGTGTAGGGCAGTTTCAACGTGGAATCGCGGCGGGCAGTGCGGATTTCGATATCTACTTGTTGCCCTAGCAATAATGGCGGGGCGTCTGCGCCAAGTGTCATGCGCACGGCAAAACTATTTAACACTGCGTTTTCATCAGTAATAATAGCCGGAGAGATCCAATGGATAGTTTCGTTCCAACGCAGGCCAGGAAAAGCATCACAAGTGAGGCTAACGGTTTGGCCGATTTCGACCACACCACTATCGCCAGCATCGACATTGGCTTCGATTTCACGGCCTTCTTCAGCCACTAAAGTGAAGAGTTTAATTCCAGCCTCCACCCATTGCCCTTGTTCAGTAGATTTTTCGATAATCACGCCGTCCCATGGTGCGGTGACCTCGACTTTTTCTCGCTGTATTTGAGCCACTCGTCGCTCTGCTTTGGCCACTTGTAAACGCGCTTGCGCAGCACGCCACTGTGCTTCAGTATCTTCAACAGCTTGCGTAGAGGCGTTACCGGCGAGAGATATTTTTCGTAAGCGTTCCAATTTGCGACTAGCCTCATCTACCGCCTGCCGTTCTCGCGCTACTACTGCAGTGGCTTTTTCCACCAGAGCATCGGCTTCACGTTTGTCGAGGTAAGCGAGCACCTGGCCGGCTTTAACACGATCACCTTTTTGCACCAGCATGCCCTGAATCTGTCCGTTAACTAGCGCAGTCATTGTGACAGTGCGATCATTAATCACGCTGCCAGTAACGCGAATTACCGATTCAATTGATCCTTTTTCCGCGTTGATGACCTCAACAATAATGGCGTCATCCTGGTAGTATTTCCAACCGCTTATCACAGCAGTTAGTAATAATAAAGTAACAATGATTAACGATATTTTTTTCATGGTGAATTTCTGAATACATAAAACGAAACTTAACAGCATAACAAAAAATAGACTGCGTTGTAACCAGATGAGGCTAGCATAGCATCGGTATTCTCAGTTAAAGTTTAATATCGATGCCCAGTGATTAACTGCTTTTTCTAGGCTAATCTACCAACTTGATAAATTGACTCTTAGCTACCATATCTAATAGTAAATTAAACTAAAATTAGAGTCTGATTATGG
>CALZJE010000118.1 GCA_945787715.1 uncultured Ectothiorhodospiraceae bacterium
CGATTTTAATTAACCGAGGTTAACTAATTGAAATTTTTTTCATTCTCCGGCGTTGATGATCTCCCCATATCTGATGAAGATAAAGTCATATTAAAACAATCGATTACTCCATTGAAATTCAAGAAAAATCACGTAGTCATTCACCAGGGGGAGGTTTGCTCGCAAATATATTTCATACATGCTGGATTGGTGAAACTCAGCTATTTAACACTGGATGGCAAAGAGTTTATTAAGTCCTTTATCCATGAAGATGGGATGTTTGGCTCACTGCATAGTCAGCTCACTGGAGGCGATTCAACATTCAGTGTTATTGCCCTGGAAGATCTTGAAGTTGAAGCTCTGCCTTTTTCTAAACTGCAAGCGCTGTTACAAAACTATCCCGCACTTCAATACTCTGCTATGGTTTTTTTCAACAGCTGGCACTTAAAAAGGAAGTTCGTGAATACGAATTTTTGTGTCTATCAGCACAGCAACGCTATGAAAAATTTTGCCAACAGCAACCTAAACTCATCGAAAGAATCAAACAGGCGGACTTAGCACTTTATCTCGGTATAACGCCAATTGCACTCAGTCGCATGAAACACAGGCAGAAAGTTTAAACCATAACCAAGAGAGTCAATGCTTGCAGTAATCCAATATTGATTGGAACGGGGCAATGATTGCATTATTCTGCCAATGATTAGAAATGAGTTGTGATTCCTGTTCAGCATCGAACACAATGGAGAATACATCGCAAGTGGCATTGTCACTCGCATACGCCTGGCGCGTGCACTGTTCACTCGACCCGGATCATTGCTCATCGATGATCCTGCATTTCTTTATGATACTGAGGCACGGAATGCATTAGTACGCGCCAAACAGGAACTCGAATTGACACTTGTCATATCTGCACCCAATAATTTTTCTATTCCCAACCTTAATTTTCATCGTTATTGGCAGCTCGACACATGCTCAACGCAGTATCAACAATTTGATTTCGATGACTCAGAATAGTCAATGAAAAGATGGAATGAGTAAAACATACCAGCTTGATGTAATTGCAAATTGTTTCAGATCATCAAATGAAAGTCTTGTTGTCCAAAACTTTTTCCGTTGATTTGTATCTCGACATGATGCAGCCCGCTGTAATAAGTGCGAGTAGTGATTGGTCTGATTGGGTGTTTTTTTTCAAGCGTAAGGGATTTTCGACCATTCAATTTGAAATCTTTCCACTTAAATACCTTTGGTGACGTTTCTCCGTTGGCTTTACGATGATGGATAACATAATCAATGATCAACGCTTGATCTTTGTTACTATTAGATTCCAACTCAATATGAAACTGTAAGTACTCTCCTAAATGCAATTTTGGGGTATTTACAAGCAAACATTTCATCGATACACGTGGTGCCTTGTAGCCCAGAGCTAGCAGTGTTGGTTTATGCCCTTGTTTTATCAGTGATCTACATCCGTGGCGCACAAGTTTTCTGCGCTGAGGGCTAGCGTCCTTAATCCACTGAGTAATAACTTTTGCAACAGTGTCAGGATGATCTTTAGCAATATCATTGAGATTGTTCGCCACTGATCGCCGCACATATTCTTCTGTATCGTCTTTTAAAATTTCAAGCAATTCGATAATAGGCGCAGGATTTTCCACAAACATGGGAAGCCTTTGCCCCCAAGGCAAACGAGGTCTCGAACCTTCAGATACCAAACGTCGCACGTGGTAGTTAGCATCATACGCCCAATCCATGAAATGTTTAATTGCACGATCCGGATCGGCCAAAAGAAACGTTCTAATCGCAAATTCAGAGCTGCCTCTCATGGTGACCTCTTTCAACATATTCATGCTGAGGTCGAAGTCCTTGAGGCCGCGACATGCAATATAATCCCCAATGGGCATTGTCGCCCAGCCACGAACACCGTGATTATCCATATCCAGAGCAAAGCCCGTATCCTTATCTGGGTGTAGCGCGGATAACAATATATCACCGGCTACTGAAAACTCTTGCGGCATACTCGCCTCGAGCGCTGAACAGATTTGGTTGGAACGCTCTTTAAGCTCAAGGCTATCGAGTTCATTGATGGCAATTTTAATAAATTTCCTTTTATCAAAATCACTTGATGAACGACTCAAGTGTTTTGCCATAAGGCGAATCATGTCAGGATTAAATGCATTCTTAAAAGGTTCGGGCATACTGTTTTCTCTATGTTAAAATTTATATTCATTATTCCACATACCTACTGACAGCTTTATGTCAGTAGATAAACAGATTCACATTACAACTCCGGACAACTCATATAATATCTAAATTGAAATTGAAAAAGGATAAAAATTAGTGAAACGTTGTGACTGGGCTAACACAAATCCCTTGGAAACTAAACATCATGATGAAGAATGGGGAGTTCCTATCCATGATGATCGGCTACTTTTTGAAATGCTAATCCTGGAAGGAGCACAATCGGGATTAAGCTGGGCTACAATCCTTCAAAAAAGAGAAGGATATTTGAAGGCATTCGATAATTTTGATGCCTGTAAAATAGCTAAATATACCGATAAAAAAATAGAACAATTACTTCAAGATCCGGGAATTGTGCGAAATAAATTAAAAGTTAATGCGACTAGAGAAAATGCAAAGCGATTTTTGGAGATTCAAAAAGAGTATGGAAGCTTTGATATTTACATCTGGTCCTTTGTTGGAGGAAATCCAATCAATAATTCCTGGAAAAAGCTAACCGATGTCCCTACGAGTACTCCGGAATCAGATGCTATGAGCAAAGATCTGAAGAAAAAAGGCTTTAAGTTTATTGGTACCACAACCTGCTATGCGTATATGCAAGCAGTGGGTATGATCAATGATCACATGGTTTCATGTTTTCGGTATTCAGAAGTGAAGAAGCTTCAAAAAGCTACATTAAAAAAGGTTAACGACAAATAAGAGTGCGCATTTAAATGTGTCGCGGGTTTGTTCGCATTCATTATAATATACGACATGAAAAACAAATTTGAGTTTATTACAACAAGAAATCAATATCTTTTTAGTGTTGCCGTTAAAAATATTGAAATTTTATTTTTAACCTTAGCCGGTGCAACATTTATTAATTTATTATTTATCACTGACGGAAATTTTGGACTATTAACCACGCTGATTAGCGCCTGTTTTATGGCTATTTTTATATTCATTTTTTCCGCTGTATATATGCACATTAAGTTAGACTATTTTAAAGCAGAATTACCAAAATTGACGATCAACGATTCCGGTGTATATATTGATGAATTTGGGCAAAAGCAAGAGTTTCTCTGGCCTGAAATAACAAATGTCAATGTAAAAGGTTTTTTCAGGAAGATGATAAAGCTAAACGAAAATAAAAGATCTGCAAACTACCAAATTGAGTACTACTTATTTTCACCTGAGCAAAGAAGGAAAATAATTGCGATATTAAAATCTGAGGCCGGAAAGTAAAGCCATTAAGCCCGCGCTTAAGTACTTAAACCTAATGATTGCCACAAGACGTAGCCCTTGTATCCCAGCATTAATCCCAGTGAAGCACATGCCACTATTACAGCAATTGTTTTAATATTGACGCCGTCATTAGTGAGCTGCTTGGCCCCGTAATAGACTCCCGCTAATGAGATAATTAAGCCCAGCTCACTGATGAGCAACAACATTAGGATTGGAATAATGGGCTCTTCACCAGCCGCATCAGCAAAGATCAAAATACCATTAAAAAAAACTGCGATACAGAGAGCTATGACAGAATAATTAGCTCGATTGATTTGCATATTTAATTACTCACTTAGGTTGGTTAATTTGTCTCGTCAATCAATTTTTTAAATGGCGTGTCAGCCTCGTAGTGCAGTGACGCATTCTCAATTCCGCCATTTGACGATCGACTAACGAACTCTTCTTGCCAATCTTTAGTTTAACAAATTATTAGCCATCTATACGACGATATAGCCTGCGTCTAACGCGGAGCTATCTAACTTTTTACGACTACAAAAGGAGCGGGTTTTTCGATTACCTTAAGATTGTACTATACTCTCCCTATGATCATACCTCCAAACGCAGTTTTCCTTGCAACTGGAAGGCAAGGCCATTTGTCAGTTCCGGCAATAGAAAATAGAAAGGATTATGACGACATAACTATGTGTCCTCTACCTGTGATTCTTAATAACACGCAAAGAATCATGCCTATCAATATAGATTATATAGGTAAGATTTCATCTCATCGCCAACGAAATCCGGAAAATTTATTATCTAGGAGGCTGCCCTTTAACTACATACCAAAAGGACTAAAATGTGAATATTAGATCAACAGTTTTTGTACTATTGTCTATGCTACCATTAGCAGCTCATTCATTAGACAATAATTTATTCGAACGAGGGAAGCAGTCTGCTAAAAAATGCATACTATGTCATGGGGAAAATGGAATGGCATCAAATAATTTAATTCCCAATCTAGCTGGGCAGAACGAAAAATATATTCTAAAACAATTAAAGGATTTTCGCTCTCGACGCCGGTTTAATTCGGCAATGCGCCAAATGGTAACAGGCTTGAAAGATGCTGAGTTAGAAGCTCTAGCGCATTATTACAGCCATTTGTCACCTTGAATTAGCGCCAACGCTCTTGCGAATAGAGTACCTTGATGTATTCCAGTAATGTAACAAACACCAGGCCACCTATCATGTTGCCAAGGAGCGTAGGCACAAAATTATTTTGTAGCCACATAGCATAAGTGACATTCTGGTTGCCAGAAAATATTGCCATCAAAATTTCAGATGAATTAACTATCACATGGTTAAATTTATTGAGCATAATCATAAATCCAACACACCAAATAATGGCAATTTTTGAAAGTGTATTGTCAGTGGTTAGCAGCAACCAAGTCATCAATGTGATCAGCCAGCCAGCAAATATGGCCGAATAAAAAGAAGCATCCCAATCACGCTCAAGTGTTAGAAACTCTGCAACATGTTGAATATGTTGAACAGCATGGACAGCCGGTACACCATCATAAAATTCAAGCGAGAGAAATTTAGCAACGGCGATAGCGCCAATCAGGTTTCCGACCAAGGTCAAACTCCACAATCGAAGCAATGAAGGGAACCTGGCTTTTTTTGCAATGACAGTAGTTGTTGGAACCAGAAAATTTTCTGTGAACAGTTCGCTACGTCCAATTACAACAAAAATGAATCCGATAGGGAAAACCAGCGCGCCTATGAATTCCGCAAATATAAAATGAGATTCACCGAATGATGCAATGATAGCACCAGCGACAGCGGCGGCAGCAATGGCCCCAAAGGTGACATTCATGCCCGCTATAAATCCGGCCAGTGTCATTTCCAGTCCTGGCCGGTTTAGTCGGCGCTTTCCGCGCAGGACAGCAATTTTAAAAATTTCTGCGGATTCTGCTTCGGTAGCATTTGCAGAATTTTTCTCGTTATCATCCTGTGGCTGATTGCTTTTCCCATCTGGTGTTTGTTTGTCATTCATTCGCTTTTTTGCTATCCCTGATTAGCGTTATCGAAAAAACAAAACGTTACCTATGGTGATAGCAGCCAACGCTAGCCAGCCAACTAACATGAATAGCTCATAGTTTGGCCGTTTGATTTCACCTTTGCAAATAAAATAAACTTGGCTGTGAGGGAAAATCACCCCCTTTAAACTCATTGTTAGCATGATGACAGAATACAAGACAAGTAGTATTGGCAAAACAAGCAATGCTTTATGGCTGGAATCAAAAGCCATGGTGGCGAGCACCAGAGCCCCAACCATAGTGACATTAGAGAGCGGAGCCATGCCACGTTTTAGCCCAGCATACCAAGCTTTTTTTTCTGCATAAAAGTTGTCAAGAATTTTAGTGGTATTATCCACCCATTCTTTATCCACATCACTATAGACTCGGATGTCTGCCATTTTTTTATCAATTAACAAGCGTATGCTTTTTGAAATTTTGGCGCCATCCGGACACATCTCACGGGCATCGATAGAGAGTTGATCAACACTTATAGGAAAATCCGCTCGAAACATCTCATCAACAGAGTGAAAGGGTTGTGCTGAGAGTGCGTTACCTTCAACCATGGCATTAACTGTAAAGTTGCTACCTTCGTCAACCAGATGTTCACGTAACAGTTTTTTTTGTTCCAGCAGGTCTTCCTTGTGCATGATTAGAGGACTTATCAATGTAAATTTACTATAGGCCATAAATAATCCCTCTTATTGATCAAGTATTACAAAATAGTAAAAAAAGGTATTTATTTCATGTAGCAATATTAAGTTAGCATAGTATATTTTTGAAGAACATTACAGTTTAGTAAGAATAGATTATGATTTACCCTGATTGGAAAAAAGCCAAATGATCTCGCTAGAACTAGTTGATGTCACGCCTAGTGCTGAGTACTTGGGGCACATCCTTAGGGTGGAGTATGCCCAGTAATGGCGGGTGCTCTCGATTTTCAGTGTCGTCATAGACTACAAAAACGGTATGTGGTTTTAGTATTTTGGC
>CALZJE010000119.1 GCA_945787715.1 uncultured Ectothiorhodospiraceae bacterium
GCGTGGATTTCTAAGCAATACCGACGGTGTTTTAATGGAAGACTAGAATTTGGCAAAGTTTATGTGACGGCTAAAGGCGTGGTGAAAACAATACGTTTAGCTAGCGCCAAGTTATCAGCATATTCTGGATCATAGTCACCTTTTATACTATTTCTTCGTATTTCTCTGCTAATAGTCGCTGCTGAAAAACAAACCAGGGTAGATATGTATTTTTGTGTATACCCTTCTTCCAAATAAATAGAAATCTGGTATCGTATACCTAAGGTCAACTGTGTACTAGGTCATTTTTGTGGCTCCTTTTTTGTCTGATAACTTAAAGGATACGTCAGTTGGCCTTTCTTATCCAATCTTGGAAAAGAATTGCACTTAGAATTTGAATCCAGGACGATTCTTCAAAAATATCTAAATTTATAGGTGTTTTGGTTTAAAAAAACTAAGTGACTTTTTAGAATGTCAGAAACATGGATCAATTTATCCTTCCCACCATTAGCAAACTGATTTATTTATAACCGCCCGGCGAAATGATTAACAATTAACCAGATGTAAAATTATTTTAGTTACCAAGAACAATATTCAAACACCCTCAATCTGCTATAATATGTAGTCTAAACACACCTACGGTATTGATATTATGGCCATTCCAAAAGAAGTTCTGCAAGAAGCGATAGCACTAAATCCTACAGAAAAAGCAAAACTAATTGATTTATTGGTAACTAGTTTAGATAAACCAGACAAGGATATAGACAAATTGTGGGCTAATGAAGCAGAATCTAGACTTTCAGCTTATAAACAAGGGAAACTAAAAAGTAAAACTCTTGAAGAAGTATTATCAAAATACAAATGAAAATTACTTTCCTTGAAGAAGCTCAAATTGAACTCGACGAAGCTATTGAATATTACAACTTCACCTATCCGGGCTTGGGTGATCAGTTTCTGGAAGAAATTTTAAGCACACTTAATCGAATCGCGAAATTCCCTGATGCTTGGCACCCTCTTACACCGAACATTAGAAGATGCCAAACCAAACGTTTCCCTTACGGCCTGATATATTCAAATTTGGATCAGGAAATTCTTATTATTGCGGTATCCAATTTACACCGAAAACCAAATCACTGGGCTAATAGAAAGTAAACGATATAACGAGAATGAATGGCTTGATTCCTTTTTACTATATGGCGTATATTTTGAAAAAACTACCTACGGCAAAAGCACTGGAGGATGTCGAAATGTTATTGCCGTGGAATTTGAATAATGAAACATTAATGGCTTCGTTCGACTCAAGAAAGTGTGGGGTTTACTTTTCGCTTACGCACTTTTAACGACATTCCCACTCATCGATGGATTGTGGTTTACTTGAGATAACTGAGTAATGATATTTATTACTATCTATCGGGTGCTCACGAATATTGCGTTTTCGATCCACCCAATCTACACCTATTAATATAGAAAAATTATTCACCAAGGCTCAATGTGATTTGAATTCACTTAATAGATTAATATTTCTGCCTTAGATTTTGCTACAGACCTATAATTAATTATACGCCAGTCATCTCCTGAGCAAGCGACACAGCTTTAATTAATGCATAACACTGCTGTCCAGGCTCTAGCATTAATGCATGAAGAGATTTTCGGCTTATACAAGCAAGCAACGGAACCCCTACATCCAATTTAACTTGCACTGTATGCTTATTAATTTTAGATACATATACTTCAACAACTGTTGCCGACATGATATTTAGAATACTTGTGGTTTCTTGTGGTTTTTGTAAAGCAATACCCACGTTACGCGCGAGCACATGCACTCTTAAAGTGTGGCCAATCTCTACTGATTGCTGTGGAACATAAAGATGAGCACCATTAAAAATTAGTCGACTTAAGCCGAATTCCTCTTCGTGTGCTGCAACCATTGTCTCTATAACAGATCCGGACATGTCACCTAAATACTGACTGAGTTCAAGTTCAGAACAAAGTTGCGTTAGACTCCCTGTCGCTAAAGTTTTACCATTTTTTATTAACACCAGGGTATCGGTAATTTGTAACACTTCTTGTAAAGAATGGCTCACATAGATCACAGGAATATCTAGTTCTTCATGAAGCTTTCGTATAAATGGTAGTACTTCTCGTTTACGCGCCAAATCCAATGACGCCAGAGGCTCATCCATAAGTAGTAATTTTGGACTGGCTAACAACGCCCTGCCAATGGCGATACGCTGTTGTTCTCCCAAAGAAAGTCGGTTCGGTTTACGCTGTAAAAGGTGTTCAATTGCCAGCATCTCTACCACTTGATCCCAATCAATGTTGCGTTCAGAGATTGGTGTACGTTTAAAACCATATTCCAGGTTTTTTTGTACACTAAGATGAGAAAACAGCCTTGGCTCCTGAAATACATATCCTAACGAGCGCTGATGTGGTGATAAAAATATATTATTCTTTTCATCTTGCCAAATTTCATCAACAATTTTCAAATAACCATTTTCGCCACGCTCAAGCCCTGCGATACAACGTAATATCGTTGATTTTCCTGATCCTGAAGGACCAAAAAGCGTTGTCACACCGTTTGCAGCCAACTCCAAATCTACTGTTAAATTAAAGTCTGGATATTGAATGTCAAACTGTGCGAGTAATTTAGCTGACATGACTGGGGTATCTGCGATTAAGTGTATAGACAATTAATAATACTACAAAGGTAAATACCAGTAATCCGGCCGACAAGGTATGTGCGGTACTATAATCAAGCACTTCTACCTGTTCATAGATAGCAATTGATAAAACTTGAGTTTC
This sequence comes from uncultured Ectothiorhodospiraceae bacterium, assembly GCA_945787715.1. Lineage (GTDB taxonomy): Bacteria > Pseudomonadota > Gammaproteobacteria > S012-40 > S012-40 > CALZJE01. Next base: position 2,782 of record CALZJE010000119.1, read on the forward strand.
GCTTGGGATACTGCCACCGACCATCAATACCACACCAAACTCTCCCATCGTATGCGTAAAGCCAAGAACTGCTGCTGTAATATAACCTCGCAGTGAAAGCGGTAAAATAATGGTTATGAACGCGTCTAATCTAGATGCGCCTAAGCACCAGGCAACTTCCAATGGTTTTTTACCTACCGAAAAAAAAGCATTTTGTAATGGTTGAACAACAAAAGGTAAAGAATAGAGAACTGATGCGATAACTAAACCTGAAAAAGTAAAGACCAAAGCTGAACCTGTTAATTCTGACCAAGGCCCACCTATTATTCCATTAGCACCCAATGCAATTAATAGATAAAAACCCAAGACAGTTGGTGGCAATACAAGCGGTAACGCAACGATTGCTTCCACTACTCCTGCCCATCGAGATTTACTATGTGCCAGCCACCAGGCAAGAGGCGTGCATAATATCAGGAGAATGAAAGTAGTTATCGTCGCAAGTTTCAATGTTAACCAGACAGGCCCAAAATCCATTTATAGATATCCCTGTAGTTGAATAATTTGTCGAGCTTCCGGGCTTTTTAAATATTTTAGAAATTGCTTTGCTGATTCATTATTTTGACCATTTTTTAACAATGCAGCTTCTTGCTCCAAAGGCGAGTAAAGATCTGATGAAATCAACCAATACTTTTCTTTATTAAATGGATTAGTTGGATTCAGCACCTGCGATAGCGAAACAAATCCAAGCTCAGCATTCCCACTCGCGACAAATTGAAATGCTTGCCCAATATTTTCACCTTTTACTAGTTTTGTTTTTATAATGTGGTATCTTCCCAATTTCTCTAGTACCTGTTGTGCTGCCAGTCCATACGGCGCGGTTTTCGGATTCGCGATAGCCACCCGATTTACCCTGATATCATCCAGACTTTTCCTATCCAATTTTATTTTGTCATTGCGCGACCACAAAACAAGTTGTCCTTGTGCATATACAAAACGGCTTCCTGATACCAGATACCCCAGTTTATTCAGTTTTGAAATATGATTACGATCTGCAGCGAGTAGAATATCAAAAGGCGCTCCATTAACAATCTGCGCATAATGCTTACCTGTCGACGCACTACTGATCAACAATTTTACATTCTGTTTTTTTTCATAAGTTGGAGCTAACATCTTTAGTGTGGATAAAAAATTGGAAGCGACAGCAACACGTATGTTCTGTGCATATCCCTGTGAGCTAAATAATAATATTAAAATTAAGAATAGTGTTTTCAAATTGGAATTAATTAATTTAATGAGGATTAAATAAGTACTATCATCGAAGCAGTAATAATACACATGGCAAGGGGCATTAGAAACTTCTTTCAAGCGAAAAATATAGATATCCGATCAAAATAAAACAATAATCAGCCAATCAGGCGGATTTCCCACTATCAATTACTCCTCAGATCGCTCAACCGGTAAGCCTTCAAGTTTCCATTCAAGATAATCACCTTCCAAACGTCATGCGCGAATCCCTTTAGAACGTAGTATTTCCACTGCATCATAAGCCCGCTCACAATAAGGGCTGCATCAATATGCCACAATTTCTTTTGCTTTATCTAATTCATGGAGCTTTATTTCCAGCTGAGACAAAGGAATATTCATTACACCGGAGAGATGGCCCACTTCGAATTCGTCTACTGGGCGCGCATCTAACAAACTCGACAAGCCATCACGAATCCGATCAAGCAATTTGCTTGCGGGCACCACTTCAAGACTATCTTTCACTAATAAATAATTAGAGATTAGCTAAAATACATCAAATAAATGACACTCGGCCACTTTCCGTAATTCGGTTGTCAGGGTAAGTACATTATCACCACTCAAACAGTAGATAGCATATTACCCCTGTTTTCGGAAAGCTACCAAACCAACTTGTCGTAGTTGTTGTAAATGAAGTGAAGTATTGGCAACGGAAAGACTGGTGAGTTTGGCTAAATCTTCTACTGGACACTCGCGCTGCGCCAAAAACTCTAAAATTCCCAAACGGTTTGCATTACCGAGTGCCTTGGTTACTTGAGTAAAATAAGTGTATAACTGTTTTTTAAACGACTTCATCATAACAATCCAATAACAACTTCCTTTTTAGAGTATTCAAAATATTAGTTGAATACAAGAACATACATCCGCTATAGTATTCAAAGACTTATTTGAATGATATAGTCAGGAGTATGTCATGGGCATTGAACAATGGATTTCGCAAAACGAAGTTGCAATTCGTCTTAGCTTTTTCTTTGGTGTATTTGCTGTAATGGCATATTGGGAAGTCATCGCACCACGCCGAACATTAACCGTGTCAAAAACTGTACGTTGGGTGAATAATATTGGCCTCGTTTTTTTGAATAGCTTTTTGCTGCGCTTACTGTTTCCTGCTGCTGCAGTTGGCGTCGCCGCCTATGCTGTAGAGGCAAATTGGGGTTTATTGAATGTTTACGATGTGCCTTTCTTATTGGCAGTAGCGATATCGGTTATCGCTATGGATTTCATAGTTTATTTACAACATGTATTAGTACATGCTATTCCTACCCTGTGGCGTTTACATCGAGTGCATCATGCAGATCTAGACTATGACGTAACCACGGGTTCACGTTTTCATCCCATCGAAATTATTCTCTCTATGTTAATCAAATTTGCCACTATCGTTGTATTAGGGCCACCAGTGGTAGCTGTCGTAGTTTTCGAAGTCATTCTCAATGGCATGGCCATGTTCAATCACAGTAATGTACGTCTACCCCTGGGCTTGGATAAGGTGTTGCGAATGTTTGTCGTCACCCCAGATATGCATCGAGTACATCATTCCGTGGAGGACGATGAAACCAATAGCAACTTTGGTTTCAATCTTTCTATTTGGGATCGTATATTTGGCACATACCGAGATCAACCCAGAGCAGGACATGAAGGCATGATTATCGGAATTCATAAATTTCGTGATCCAAAACAAGTTTCCTGGTTACCAGGAATGTTAGCCCTACCATTTAAAGGTAAAATTACCGACTATACGATTAACCGCCGACAGTGGAAAAGCGAACAGGATTATGACGCTAATGAATAGGAATGATTTGCAACGCCTGATTCCGCATGACACCAGCATCAAATGGATAAGCTCAAAAAAATTGCATTAGAAATAAATACAATTGGACCCATGAGCAATTCATTTTGTTATAATGATTTTGAAGAACTTAAGTAAGTAGAAACAGTGCGTTTATTTGCAACAAAATTAGCATATTGCATATTTTCAGTAAGAATTTACCCTTATTATTCAATAAATTAGGAATATGCCCCCGTAGCTCAGCTGGATAGAGCGACCCCCTCCTAAGGGGTAGGCCGGACGTTCGAATCGTCTCGGGGGCACCATATTATTTTTCTTTTATCTGTATCAGCTTCAATCAGGACAAACAAAACACTCCGCCAAACTGCCAATAATTCAGCTTACCGTTAAAATGTTTCGACATTAAATATGAATCTTGAATATGTAAGTTAATAGCTTTTAAAACTTGTAATGGTAATGATTTATTAGAGTAAACAAACTTAAAGAAGTTTTTAAACATGTGGGATGAACGCTGTAGCGCAGACGGCTATGCTTCTGGAACCGAGCTGAATGATTTTTTACTTAGAGTC
>CALZJE010000120.1 GCA_945787715.1 uncultured Ectothiorhodospiraceae bacterium
AATATTGATTTTCATGCACTCATGCAGCGAGATATCACTGGCGATATGTCCAATCTTGATCAATATTACGAGCAAGCAAAGGGCATTCAGCGTAGTCACAACGAATGGTATACGCACTGGTACGATAAAGAAATTCACGATAATAATGAAAGTTTATATGAGGGGCTGGCAAAACTTGTTCAAAGCCAGGAGCGCCAATGCCAGGAATATGAAGAGCAGTACAAACGTAAAAGCAAAGAGATTGAACGCTTAGAGACTTCACAGGTTAATTATCCGGCTTATGTCGATCGAGCGATAGCCGAGATTGAACGTCAATGCCCGCAAGCAGATCCTCGTGTGCTTTGCGATCATGTCGAGTTTAAAGACCGCCAATGGCAATCTGCGTTTGAAGGCTATGTCGGTGGAGCGCGTTTCTCAATTATCGTAGAGCCTGAACATGAATCGCAGGCTATTCGCATTGTTCGTAATATGCCGGGCCGAGATAATCGAGCGCGTATTATTCAAGGTTACAAAGCGCGACGTGATGCAGAACGATTGTCCCTGGAGAAAGATTCGATAATTAATGTGCTGGATTTTAGTCATGCTGTTGCGCGGGATTATTTAATCGCAAGTTACGGAAATGTATTGCGAGTTGATTCAGCTGAAGAACTACGGAATACGCGCCGCGGCATTACTGTAGACGGAATGGGTTCCGGTAGCTACAGTATGTGGCGTTGCGATTTACCGGATGCAGAATTGGTATTTGGTATTGCAGCACGTGAACGTGCCATGCATGCAAAACTTTCTGAACTGGAAAGTTTACAAATGGAACGTCACCAGTCAACCACTCGTTTGCAGGAAATTAAATCGCTGCAAACTGCCGTTGGTCAAATTAGAGAGTTAGAGTATGCTGATATCATTTCTGCCATGCTTTCTACACGACGGGAAATACAAAAACTCGAAGACCTATTATCGCAGCTTGATCTCTCAGCACATGAAGATCTGGAACACCGTTTGACACAACTGAGACAAGAAGAGCAAGATTGGCGACTGAAAGAAAGTCAGCTAAATGTGCGTATTGGTGAGTTAGGTGAAAAATTACGGGAGACTGATAATCGCGCTAAGCGTCTCAGCGATATGCAGGATAAAAATCGTGGAACGGTTGATGGTTGGGAAGAAACCTTGCGAGCGATTGCATCTGTTTGGCCTGATTTTGATGTCGATGAACGTTTAAATCATGCCGATAATGAAGCAAAAGATTTTAATTCGGAGATAGCTGAAAATCAACGCAAGGAGATAGAAGCCCGATTGCACACCAGCGAGCGTCGTTTTGGGGATGCCTTGCAAACCCATAATCAACAGTGCCGACCAGGTGACGCGATTGAGTACATTGGCTTTGATGGCAACTATGATGCAGCATTATTCAAGATGGTTTGTAGTTTACAACACGATATCGATCGAGTTTTCAATATTCTTAAAAACAATATTTTGCTCGAAAAACATCAGCAGTTGATTCAACTCAAAGATAGCTTTAACAGTGCGTTTGTTACTCACCTCTGCCATGCTATTCATCAAGCCATTATCACCGGGCAAAAACAGATTGAGATGATGAACAAAGAGCTACAGCATCATCGCTTCGGTGCAGATCGAGAGACGTTCCGTTTCGCTAGTGATTGGATTCCTGAGTATCGGGATTATGCTCGTTTTTTTGAAGAAGTGGTGAGGTATCCAGCGCTGGGTGATGACGTGAGCTTGTTTGAGGCAGAGTTATCTAAAAAATCACAACAAGTGCGTGAAAAAATAATGACAATGCTTCTGGATGAAGATGAACAAAAAGCACTTGTGGAATTAAATCGCATTGCGGACTATCGAAACTATCGTCGTTATGAAATTTATAAAGAGGTGGAAGGTAAACCGCCGATTGCGCTGAGTGAATACGGTACCGGTAGTGGAGGGCAGTTAGAAACGCCAGCCTATATTATTCGAGCAGCTGCAATTACATCAGCGTTCCGGTTTGGTGAAGGCAATAATCACCTTCGTATGGTGTTAGTGGATGAAGCCTTTTCAAAAATGGATGAAACACGTTCACGAGAAGTGATTCATTACCTGACTGAGAGCTTAGGCTTGCAGTTAGTATTCATCATGCCGACCAGTAAATGTGGGCCATTTATTGATCTAATCAGTAATGAATTTATTTTTGCGAAAGTACCCAGTGCTGCAGTACGTGGTCAGTTGCATACTCGAGTATTGGTAGATCGAAAGCAGTGTAATCAGGAAAAGATCAAAAACTTGTGGGCGAATCATCGTCGCGTTGTGCGTCATCAGGCAGAAATGGATTTTATGGAAGAGGTGTTGGCTTAACCCTAACGTTTCAAAATAATTCGTAAATAAAGCAATAAAATGACTTTTTACCGGATTATCTTGGAACGGTAGGGTTAAGTGAGTACGTGAATTTAGGAGCGGAGCTCCTTATTATGTACTAATCTTCTCTCAATATAATCGTCCAAAGCGAGTTGTCATATGACATCAAAATAATGCAAGCTGAATAATTCATTTTTATCAGTCCAGACCTTCTTTGCGTTAAATCCAGCACATGCCGCAAGATCTTGAAACTCATTGATACTGTATTTATAGGAATTTTCAGTATGAATGCTTTCACCCTCTGCAAACTGAATTTCATTTTCTTCCACAATGACAGAATGATCAGATTGACTGACGAGATGCATCTCGACTCGACCCTTTTCTTCATTGTAATAGGCAACGTGATTAAACAGATCAGTATCAAAATTAGCGTTTATGTCTTGATTGATACGCACTAACAGGTTTTTATTGAATGCTTCGGTATATCCTTGCCTGTCATTGTAGGCTGCATTTAATATGGCGTTATTTTTTTTCAAATCAACGCCAATGAGTAAGCCGCCTCCCTTGCCGACCATGTTTGCGATATTTGATAGAAATTCTATTGCTTCATTGGGGTGGAAGTTTCCGATACTGGAGCCTGGGAAAAAAGCAACGCGATGAGGCCCTTTCGGTTTGTAAGGCAATTCAACATTTGAAGTGAAGTCTGTACAGACTGCATGTACGTTAAGCCAAGGAAATTCACAGCTGAGTTTATCAGCCTCTTTATGAAGATACGCACGAGAGATATCCATCGGCATGTAGGCATGTGGTTGAACGGCGTCTAACAGCTCACGAACTTTTCGACTATTGCCACTGCCAGGTTCAACTAACATACAACCATTACCAATATAAGCGACAATTTCATTGATGTTGTCGCGAATGATATTTGTTTCTGTGACCGTTGGATAATATTCTTCTGTTTTACATATTTCATCAAACAGATGGGAGCCTTTTTCATCGTAAAAAAATTTGGGTGACAATGATTTCGGTGATTTACTTAATCCTTCAAGCACCTCTTTTGTTAAATCATCAGGTTCTGGGTGGTAATCATAAAAATTAAAATCAATTTTTGCTGATAGCATTACACATCCTCCGCTAATCGAATGCCACTAAATTGCCATTGTTCTTGTGGGTAGAAAAAATTTCGATAGCTTGCTCTGATATGATTTTTAGGGGTTACGCACGAACCACCTCTCAATACTATTTGACTACTCATAAATTTCCCGTTGTATTCTCCAAGTGGACCGTTCTGCTGGTGATATCCTGGGTAGGGGGTGTAAGCGCTTTGCGTCCATTCCCAAACATCACCAAACATTTGTTGAAGTGAATCTTCTTCTCTTGCACTACTGGGATGAAGTATTTGTGATTCTCTAAAGTTTCCATTAATAGGTATACTTTCACTGGCAACTTCCCATTCCTGTTCTGTAGGCAAGCGCTTGCCAATCCACCGTGCATAAGCAGCAGCTTCGTAAAAACTGATATGACAAACTGGTACATTGAGGTCAATGCGACGCATTCCTGATAGTGTCATATGCCACCATTCATTGCCGATATTTTTCCAATAGAGAGGGCACGTCCAGTTTTCTTGATTTATTATTTTCCATGCATCGGATAACCAGAGATCTGCATCTTTATAACCTTTGTTGTTAATGAATTCGATATATTCCCCATTGGTAACAAGTCGTGAGGCAATGCGGAAATCATTTAAATAGACTTTGTGTCGCGGGCATTCATTATCGTAAGAAAAAGCATCGTCATAAACATCGCCTTTAAAGCCAATCTCTTTGACGCCGCCAGAAAATGGGATCCATTTCTGTGTGATGAATTTATTGGATGGTGTTTCAGTGTGTTGTTGATAGGTTGGTTTAAGCGGGTTGTAGGCAAAAATATGTTTTATATCTGTCAGCAAAAGTTCTTGATGCTGTTGTTCATGGTTTAACCCCAAGGTAGTTCGATACTTGATATCTTTTTTATAGGGGTGATTTTCTTCTGAAAGAAGCTTTGTCATCTGCTCATCAATGTATGCACGATACTGGTAAACTTCTTTTACGGTAGGGCGTGAAAGCAATCCACGTTCAGGGCGCGCATGATAAGCACCAATGGTGTCATAGTATGAGTTAAAGAGTTCAGCAAATTTTGGATGGTAGATTTTATAATTTTTTGCATAGGGTTTGAGTATTAAAGTCTCAAAAAACCAAGCGGTATGTGCTAAATGCCATTTCGGCGGACTAACAAAAGCCTGAGTTTGGATGCCATAATCTTCTATTTCTAGCGGTGCACATAACCGTTCTGTTTCTGATCTAACTGCTAGATAGTTAGTCAACAACCCAGATGGTTTAGCAGTATTCATTTTTTTTGCTTCTAAAACAAGATTCATATTTCTCTAATCTCTTAGTCGTAAGAATTATGTTAGTCGTAAGAATTATGTGTTAGCTAATCGATTTTTCTAGATTTAATTATTACAGATTATAGTAACGTGTCTTTTAATTCTGACATAGCCGTATTTTTAAACCATAACTATGTAAAATAGCAACTATCAAGTAATCTTAGTAGATAATTCCTGGGTTGCAAAATTGAAAAGCGCATGGATGTTGTTGAGTAAATTAACCAACAGGAAGGGGGAAGTAATTATCTCAACTTCCCCTCTAATTTGAATATGAAATTTAGCCTTTCTTAGCGTGCGGTAAATGAACGTCTTCAATATGACCCGCTTGTGGATTATTAAACGTATCCATGGAAATGCTATTTTCGCTACGTGCAACAATTGTTGTTACAGTTGCATCACCTGTTACGTTAACAGCGGTTCTCATCATATCGAGTAAACGATCGACACCCATAATAAGAGCAATACCTTCAATAGGAAGCCCTACCTGATTAAACACCATTGCCAACATAATTAATCCAACACCAGGTACACCCGCAGTACCAATAGACGCTAATACCGCCATACCAATGACAGTGAGATATCCACTTAATCCCAAGTCGATGCCATATACATTGGCAATGAAGACGGTGGCAACACCTTGCATGATTGCCGTACCGTCCATATTGATGGTTGCACCGAAAGGAACGATAAAAGATGCGGTGGAATTATCGACACCAATACGCTGCTCTGTTGCGCGCAGTGTGACAGGTATAGTTGCATTAGAACTTGAAGTACTAAAAGCGAAAATTTGTACGGTGCGCATTTTCTTCAAGAATATGAGTGGATTTACACGGCCAAGCAGTTTTAATAAGATCATGAGCGTACCAGTCATGTGTAATATTAAAACAAGCGCAACGACTGCAAAATAACTGATCATAGGAAGAATCATTTCAAGCCCTTGTAGAGAGAATGTTTTTGCCATTAATGCAAATACACCAATTGGTGCAACGTGCATAACAACATTAACCACTTCCATCATGACTTTGTTTAGCCGCTCGGCACCTTCGGCAATGGGGCGCCCGGCTTCACCAATCATCAAAACGCAGACCGCAAATAGAATGGTGAAAAAAATAATCTGCAACATATTGCCATTAGCATATGCAGCAATTGGATTGCTGGGGACTAAATCGATAATTACCTGAGTCAATGGCGGGGCTTCAGGCGCTGAAAATTCGGTCTTTGTGCTTTCCGCTAATTCAAAACCTTCACCCGGCCCAACGATAGTTGCGACGGTGATAGCAAGCGTTATGGCAAGCGCTGTTGTCAGCATAAAAAGCGAGAAAGCTTTGAGACCCACCCGACCTAATTTGTTTATATCGCCTAATCCACAAACACCACAAATCAGTGAGAATGTAACCAGAGGAACAACCAACATTTTTAACAAACTGATGAATATTGCACCAACCACATGGAATAAACCGTTTACCAAATAGTCTTGAACAAAATCAACATCGCTGGCAAAGGCGTTTATCAAACTACCAATAAGCAAACCAGCCCCCATCCAGATAAGTATTTTGGTCGTCATCGACATTTTTTTCTCTGGCATTATTATCTCCGTGGGTTGGTGGTTATTT
>CALZJE010000121.1 GCA_945787715.1 uncultured Ectothiorhodospiraceae bacterium
TTCTCATTCGCTACATCGCCCCCTCACGCCTTGAGTCGACATTTTCTTACACGCTTTGTAAATATTCTCCGCTACGTCATCACCGCCGCCTACGGCATAGCATCTATATGGTGCTGAATGGGGAAATCCAGCTAATCAAGCACAAATAGCACCCATGAGTAATTATCCTTGTTGCTATTATTGGACAAGCACTGAACACCCTGCAAATTCAGCACAAGCCACGGCATTTTTTATTTCATATGATAATCTATGGCTGAATGGTTTTCACGCAAAGAATAGTGAAATGCGATTTACTGCAGTGAGAGGAGCACCTAAGCCTGTAAAAGCAACTCAATGTGCTGATGGATACGATAATGACAGCAATGGATTTGTAGATTACCCAAATGACGAGGGATGTAGTAATGCTGAAGATGATAAAGAATATACATGTACTGGACTGTTTGCATTCTTTAAATGCAGGCCGCGATTAGAAAAATATCGATCGTGGTGTTTTAAAATTGATGATAGTACTATATGTTTAGACAGAATCTATGTTATAGCTGGTGTAATAATAATATCAGGATTTGGATTCTGGTGGTTCCGAAGAAAAAAAAAGTGATTGAAAAATAGAATTGTCTAAACTTTGCATACATACAGATTACAAATAGTTTAGATAGTATTATCACTTGAACTTTCTATCCATTAGTAGTCACCACTCTAAGTAATTAGAGTGGTGATATTCATAATCTAATTTCAGTATTTATACTGGTAGTTGCTTTGTTGTCGAATGAAAGCTAGTCGTGTTATCGACTATGAATTCAACCGGTCGATTGCTGATGTATTTATTACATCGATTATCTATCCGGTGCCTTACATATTAATAATAAGCGACAAACCATAAATGCCCGCGGTTGTTCGAGCCGTGGATATAAATTAATTACTACGGTTCATAAAACAAAGAGTAAGTTTACAAAGGTGCCGGCACTCGATAGGGCCTCATGCTTATAGTAGGGATTGGTAGATGGAATATATTAGCAACAGCTGGGGCTAATAATCAAAGCGATAAAATATTAAAAAATATAATAATTTCTATTTTTTGCTACCTTTTTATTCTTGCATCTGTTTCAACGATTGCAGCGGATAATCAAGCAAGTGTTTACTTGGTTGATGATACGAACGGAACACGAAGCGGCACTGTTAGTGATTGCATTGAGTCAAATAGTTGCCGGTGATGAATATAGTTTTGCTAGCTACAGAAATAGAATGATTCTTTAATATATAAGGAGGTAAGAGCTATGACTATCAAGGACACTAAAGCAATTTTTCTATTTATTATTATCGTTCCTCTTCTTATCAGTTGTTCGAAAGAAGACCCTGAAGAACAATTAACAAATAATCTCTTATTGAAAGCACGAGCACTATGTACAGGTGTTTCGAAAGAAAACCGATTGATGTGCGAAGAATCAATACAACGCCTGGTAATGGATTACAATACTTTTTTAGTATCAGAAAACAATATTGTAAATCAGGCTAATAAAAATCGAAATATCCTAACGACTTACCGCAAATTAGCTGATAAACAATGTGGGCCTGACAACAAAGAAGCTTGTCAAAAAATAAAAATTGCTAAAGCAGAATTGGATAAAATTGAAGCACTTAAGAAACAATTAACCCTTAGACGAGTAGATGCTAGAAAACGCTTTGATACCGCAATTGCATCGATACCCAAGGTTATAAAGAAGAAAACAAACCGGATTTCAGTAATCTGTAAAGAGAAGGATAATGGACAGTTCGTATGTGCCAGGCTTAGCACTTTAATCGCCTATTACGATGCTGAAATGAACGAGTTGCTTGCGCAAGACATAAATCGCCTTACAGAGATATATGAGATTTCAGAAAAAGCGGATATCCTAATGTCATGTGGCCCTGGTGTATGGGGAGGTGCGACCTTAAGTGAGTTTCAGGTGGCAAAAGCAATGGAATTATTAAATAACTTGCAAACAGATATTTCAATAAACCAAAGAGCCATCAACAAATGTGCACAAATAGAATCAGCCATGGGCAGTGCGGGGGGGCAAGCATCATCTGGTGGGTTCTCAGGAATGACAGGATTTGACCCCCGGGGTGGTATGTCAGCTTGTGGATTCGATATTATGGGCGGCACTATCACTACCGCAGATGTGATACAAAATCTTTGGGATATGAGCGAACTATTCAAGTCTAATTGTGAATCCCAACCATGGGATACAGTTGCTTCTGGTGGCGATGATACAACGGATGATCCATCTGACGACACAACAAGCGACCCAGCATCTGATTCCTCAGATGACACAACACAAGATTCGACTACAGATAATGGTGATGGCACTGAAACGGTCTGCACCCAATATGGCTGCTATGTGAGATATAAAGATCCTGCAAGTGCAAGCTCTCATGCGACAGCAGATGATCTCAATACTACATGTACCGCGGATGGCACATGTACGACCGAAGTAACAGGATTGGACAGTGATAACAATCCTATGCGAGTAAAAGAAACCGTCTACCCTGACGGAACCAGAATAACTTCAATTTCTGATGACGTACAAGTATATGGAATCGAAGCGCCAGATGGAAGTCGTTATTTGATGGTATGTAAAGGATCTAGGTGCAGGGATTCATCAGCAGGCCCTGGAGAAAAACTCCCGGATCCATGGGATACGAGTTATGATGATTTATTGAGATTTGAAGAGTGGTTAAAGCAGCATCCGAATATCGGTGTCGGTGATTGTATAGATGGCCCCTGTATGTCTTGTTCAGAGTACAGTGATTTTATGTGGGACCTTAAACAAGGCTGCGCTAATTTTGGACACACATCAAATGCCTGCCAATCTTATATGAATGAGGCAGAATGTTGCTCAAATCCCGATGCGTTTCCTTCCGACCCCAGGATAACGATGCCAAACCCAGATGGTGACTTTGCTTGTTATGGAAGCATGGATGTCGATTTACAGACAGAGGCATGCAAACAGCGTTGCAGTGTAGCATCCCATGAAGACTGTCAATCAAGTTGCATGTCAAACAGTCCAGCTCAGTTAGAGTTCGATATAATGGATACCATTTGTACTAAAGCGATTTCTGAAGAGTGTTTTTACGGATCAAGCGGCACTTCAACTGGAGGCGAACGAGGTCCTATAGGTGGCGGAACGCCTATTCCTGTGCAGTTCTCCTCTCATAGAGTCTTACCTGAAATTAATACATTTAGAGGATGTAGCTCCGGGATTGGAGGTTGTGGTGACATTGTTCCAAGATAGTAAACATAAAATGGGTCCGCCTCAATTTACTACCAAGTTAACTTAATAAATTCAAGTCTGCCCCATTTTATGTATGAAGGTAAAAATATTGTTGCATAACAATGCCTATTAAGAAGGTTCGCCTCCTTCGACAGCGGCCCCTTAGCGGAGAGGATGAGCGTTTACTTTTAGTATTTTATTACTAAGTTATCTTAATCGTCGACTCACCGCTTTTGGCCGAAAGCGGCAACAGTATAAGCTACTTAAAACTTACTACGCAGCACTTTCTTGTTGAGCTTGACTACTGATTAAACCACCTTCAAGTAAATAGGCATCATATCCTTTTTCGTTCAGAATATACGTAGCAGATGCACTACGGCTTCCGGTATCACAATAAACTATATACTTGGGATCATGAGACAATTTATTAGCATTTAAACGTAATAGGAACAGTGGAATATGCATACTTCCTGGGATGTTTTTATTGTTATGTTCACTCACCAACCGAACATCCAGCCACATAGCGCCATTGTTAACCATTTCTTCCGCTTCATTGAAGTTAACAGTTTTAAGAATAGGTTCTTTCAATAACTCTATGAAATCATCTTTAGCTAGCCGCATTAATGAGCCATCGGTATTCATGATGATGCTGGCATTTCTAGGTGAGTTTGAAATTAATGCATCTTCTCCAAAACCAATACCTGCTTCAAGATCTGCTATTTTAAGTTCCTTATCACCCGTTTCTTTAGAATTTTGAATTACACGACAGCTTCCAGACTTGATAATATAATAAAAATCACCTTCATCTCCCTGCTTGATAATAACTTCATCTTTTTTCACAGGTAAAGATTGAATACGTTGAAACATAGCTTGAATATTAGCGGGTGGGATTTGACGAAAAATTTCAAGTTGCAAAATTTGTGTCATCCAGTCATTCTCATTGTCTTCATTACTTCCAATCTCATTAACAATATAATTTTTATTTTGATCCCAGGTTAACAAAACATCTAGCAAGTCATTATCTATTTTAAAATAATGAATTTCTGTTTTACTTATTGCTGTCTTTTGTCTTGGTTGATGGTGTTCAAGAGGGTAGCGACATTGTTTAGATTTTGATGCTAAAGATGATTTGTTACCGTCGGAGTCAATGAATTCAACCTCACCATTCAAAAGATAATAAGTGAAATTATCTTGTTCTCCCTGAGAAAATAATTTTTTATCTGCGGCTAGTGTTTCAATTGATGTCTTATTTGCTAACTCATTAAGATTGTCTTGAGACATTTCAAATAATGGTACAAAGTGTCGAAGTTTTTGGCTGTCAAAAGGTAAGCTCATAATTTATATAACGTTGCTTTATTGAGAATAGTACTATACATTATTTTATATGTTACTGGTTAAATCTTGATTGGATTTAACATTTATTTGCAAGTAAGATCACTTTTTTGAATAGCTTTTGGTTTTTTATTTTCATCCACTGATACATAGGTAAGCACAGCCTCAGCAACTTTTTGAGCAGTATCTGTACCTCGCTCTCGTTCAGCCATAACGATTAGCGAAATTCGAATTGAGGTGTTTCCTATATGTGCGATATCTGCATAAATACTGACTAAATCACCCACTAAGACAGGTTTTAAAAAAAGAAACTCATCTACAGCAACAGTTACGACACGATTTCCAACATAGCGATGTGCTGAAATGCTACCGGCAATATCAACCTGGGACATAAGCCAGCCCCCAAAAATATCACCTGAAGCATTTGTATCTGATGGCATAGGTAACACGCGAATTTCAGGTTGCCTTACTTCATTAGTGGCCATCATACATCTCGGCTATTTCTTTTTGATACATTTCATTTATTTTATTTCGCTTGAGCTTTAAGGTTGGTGTCATTAAACCTCCCTCAATATCCCACGGCTTTAATATAATATGAATACGAATAATTTTTGCATAACCAGGAAAGCTTGCAAGATGTTGGTTAATTCGATCCAGGAATATGTCATTTATTTTTTTAAGTTTAAGTGAAGACTCATCACCAGATACTGAATGATTAGACGCAAATTCTAACCAGTTTGCTTCTTCCATTGTAAGCAGAGCAGTTAAAAAAGGCTTAGCTTCACCAATTATTACGACTTGCTCAAATAAAGGATCGCTGGATATCGCTAACTCAAGATCTGAAGGTGGAACTTTTTCCCCATTTGACATAACGATAATGTCTTTTATGCGACCTGTAATATATATATGATTATTTTTTATGCTGGCTTTATCACCTGTATGAAAATAACCGTCTTTATCAATGGCTTCGTTGGTTGCTTCTTCATTATCCCAGTAACCTAACATGACAGTTGGGCCTTTTACTAACAACTCATCATTATCGCCTAATTTAACTTCAATATTGCCCATTGCCTGACCAACGCTAAAGGGATCATTATTTAGAAGTTTATTAGTTGAAACGATTGGACTTGTTTCTGTTAAACCATAGCCTTGAGAAATGGTTAACCCTAAGCCAATAAATGTTTTGGCAATTTCAGGGGAAAGAGGCGCTCCGCCTGATATTGCTAATTGAAGATTACCACCTAGCTTGGCTAATATTTTTCCTGCAACCAGCATTTTTAATAAAGGCCATACTAATAGCTTTGGATGCCAGCTCTTTTGTTTTTGTTGCACTAAAAAACGGTACCAACCTATATTAACTGCAAGCTTAAATAAACCTTGCGCGATGATCGATTTTTTATCTAGCTTGTCATGTATTTTATTATAAACACGTTCAAAAATACGCGGCACAGTGACTAATATTGTTGGGCTAATGGTTAATAAATCTTCACCCAGCTTTTCAATTGAACGCGCGTAGGCTACTTTTGCTCCAATTACCATTGGCATATAGTAACCAGCGGTTCGTTCAAACATATGAGTGTTACGCCTCCCCCTCCCTTAGGTTAATCCCCCCGTTTCGGCTCGCTCAATTTAAGGGCCTTTAACGGAGCTTCTCCTGGCATAGCGAGAAACAAA
>CALZJE010000122.1 GCA_945787715.1 uncultured Ectothiorhodospiraceae bacterium
GCTTTATTATAACCGCCTTCATGAGCAGCATTATAAATTGCGACTTCGGTGGGCTCTCCAATGATGACCTGATTGTTATCCACTTGGCAATCATTATTGAGTGCCATCGCCCGACCGATAAGTTTTCCTGTACGGTCTTTAGTAGATACTTCGGATAATGTTGAATACCTCTTATCTTCATAAAAAATAAAATCGAGATGCATTTTATTTTCAGTTAAAGTTCCCGTCTTATCAGAACAGATGTAAGTAACAGAACCCAGTGTCTCTACAGCCGGTAAACGACGAATTAACGCTTTGTGCTTACTCATCTTGTGAGCACCAATCGCAAGTGATATGGCAACAACGGCAGGTAGTGCTTCGGGGATCGCTGCGACAGCCAGAGTCACGGCAGTCAGAAACATTAGTGTAATGGGTTCACCACGCAATAATCCAAGAACAAAAATCAGCGCACAAATCGCCAATACAGCGATACCTAAGCGTTTTCCAAATTTCGCTAATCTACGCTGCAATGGCGTGCGTAGAATTTCACCTTGTTCCAACAGCAGAGCAATTTTACCAATTTTAGACTGCATAGCAGTTGCGACAACAATACACACTGCACGTCCATTTGTAACCATTGTCCCTTTGAACACCATGTTGGACTGTTCGGCAGTGTGCAAATCATTTTCAAGTACAATGTATGCATTTTTTTCAATAGGAAGTGATTCGCCCGTCAACGCTGATTCATCCACTTGAAGATCAAATGACTCTATTATTCTGAGATCAGCAGAAATAATATTACCTGCTTCAAGTAAGACAATATCACCTGGCACCAATTGGTTTGAGGGAATAATTTTTTTCTGGCCATCACGTCGAACCTGAACTTCAGGCTCAGACATTGCTTTTAACGCCGCAACCGCTTTTTCTGCTCTATATTCTTGAACAGTACCAATAGTGGCATTGATCAACAAAATGACAACAATTGCAATTGTGTCCTGCAACTCACCGACAATTCCGGAAATCACTGCCGCAGCAATCAGAATAAAAATCATAAAGTCTTTTAATTGACCGAGGAAAATACTCAACAAAGATCGTCTGTCACTCTCTTGGATTTCATTCAATCCATACTGCTCCAAGCGCGCTTTAACCTCTTTCGCCGATATTCCTTCCTCTGTATTGCTTTTTAGATCAGCAACAACGCTTGTGATAGATTTTTGATACCATCGCTCTGAGGACATATACGGTCAATCCTTAAATAAGCTGGCAGACAAATATTTAT
Source organism: uncultured Ectothiorhodospiraceae bacterium (assembly GCA_945787715.1). Lineage (GTDB taxonomy): Bacteria > Pseudomonadota > Gammaproteobacteria > S012-40 > S012-40 > CALZJE01. Next base: position 1,259 of record CALZJE010000122.1, read on the forward strand.
TCAATTTAAACCGCTATAGATCTAAATTAATGTCACGAAGTTTGCAAGCCACAATATTAGTCGATTTCACCTTTTTGTTGAAACAGATCTCATTTGTAGATATCTGTTCTTTCAAAACACCCTACCCTACCGAAAACAAGTTATATCATTCTACACCTATTGTTCTACTCAATTACAGCCAAGGGGCAAGTAATTATGGCCATCATTAATACCAACCTCTCTTCCATAAACGCTAAGAAAAATATTAATAGCGTTGATAATAAACTAAAAACACCTATGGAAAGGATGTCTTCCGGCAAACGTATTAATAGTGGTAAAGATGATGCGGCTGGACTGGCAATAGTTGCAAAAATGACATCACAAATTCTTGGTACCAATGTCGCTATTCGCAATGCAAATGACGGGATTTCACTAGCACAAACAGCAGAAGGCGCACTGCAAGAATCAACGGCTATGCTTCAACGAATGAGAGAACTTACAGTTCAGTCTTTAAATGGTACAAACTCCGGTAGTGACAGGAATTCATTACAACAAGAAGTAGGACAACTAAATTCAGAGCTTGACCGAATTGCATCATCAACCGAATTCAATGGACAAAAACTTCTCGATGGCTCATTCAACACGGCACTATTTCAAACAGGCGCTAATGCACATCAAACAACAGCTGCCTCAACAGCAAATTTTAATACCCAACAGTACGGTAATTATGAAATAGCTGGAGAAGGCTCATCAGTAGCTGGCGGAGATAGGATTGCCGGCAGTGGAAGCATTGATATCAGTGGCGCGGAAGGCACACAAACAATCAATTATTCAGCTGGCGATTCCGCTAAATCTGTGGCAGCGTCAATCAACCTCGCTTCAGATCAAACTGGTGTGACAGCCACAGCCAAAAGCGAAGTCAATCTTGAGTTTAGCGCTGCTGGCAGTTATCAGCTCAATGTAACATCAGATAACGGCACTTCACAAACAGTGGCGTTTTCAATAGATGCTACCAGCGGCGTTGATTCACTATCACAAGCAGCCTCTACATTTAATGATCACAGTGGTTCTACAGGTGTAGTGGCTGCAGTAAACCAAGCAGGCACTGGAATAACCTTGACACATAATGAGGGTGAGACAATTAGTATTAGTGACACGACTACGGCAAATGCTGGTAATGTAACCGCAAGTACGCCAAGTAGTACACTCACTTTAAATGCTGATGGTGTAGTTGACACAGCGGTCGTTACAGGACAAGTGACCCTCGACTCCGACAAAGCTTTTATCGCTATTAGCTCAAGTGCTGGAGATGTTACCGCTGCAGCTACAACGGCATCTCAGCTTAACGAAGTTGCAGCAACTGATATCAGTACCGTAGACCAAGCAAATAGAGCGCTTGCCACAATTGATTCTGCGATCGCGCGCGTAACAGCACAACGTGCAGGCTTTGGAGCATTGCAAAACAGATTTGAATCCACCGTTAGTAACCTAGAAAACTATTCCGTTAATCTCTCAGCGTCACGAAGTCGAATAGAAGATGCTGATTATGCTAAAGAGTCTTCGGAGCTTGTGCGTTCGATGATATTAAAAGACGCTGGTTTAGCAATGCTTAGTCAAGCTAATGCAAATTCCAAGCTAGCATTAAACTTACTTGGCAAATAAACCATCCCTTTAATTGTCACACACATACTAATTTGTTGTGCATGTGAAGGGAACAATTGTTTATCTATTTCATCTAATGTTAATAATGTCTTCACTGGTATTACTACTTTCCCTCACTATTAACATGCGAATAATTACGTTCAACAGCTACAGAAGTTCAGCGCACAAACAAATGCACCGATTTAAAATTAAGCACGACAATTAGATTCTATAAGCTACAATTAGGATAAAGACTAATATTTAATCTCACAATTCAACCCAAGAGGTGGACTATGGAGACGATTAAATTATCTATTGAAGTCATCGAAAAAGAGATATTTTCAACACTTGAAACAGAATCATGGTCCGACACACTGTTTTGTCTCATTGCATATTTGTATGTGGCATTATTTATATTTATGACATGTTTCGTGCCACTTAGCTTTTTTGCTATATTATTTCTAGCACCGAATGGATGACCTCATTGGGGAAAATGTTCGGAAGTTAATTATTTCGAGAACTGTCTTGTATATTGTTGTTTGATTCTTGATGTTTTGTAAGAAGTTGCGTGAAAATTATAAATAGTGAACAATTTAAAAATAATGTTTAACATGACTACTTTTATAGACTAATCCATATGTTATGCTAAATGCATATCTTACCTAGCCCCTGTCCCATTAAATAATAATTCAGTTATTACCTAAAAGCTTGTCAAAACCAAAGTTGATAGGCACTAACAATACTCATTCTCAAAACGTTAATGTCAAATTGTAACTTTCTTCCTCATCTGCCTATTCATTTATTGTTAATTCTTGCAATAATTGCAAAGTATATTAACGACCCCACCACTCTGGTAATTCATTCACAGTATCAAAAATTGCATCAGGCTCAATACCTTTTTCAAGATCAGCAGGTCTAAATTTTCCGGTTTTAACTAATAGGGCATGTAAACCCGCTTGTTGAGCACCGTCAATATCACCGTAAATGTCATCACCAATCATCACCGTTTGCTCAGCATCCACTTTCAAATAATCAAGCGCTGATTGATAAAATGCTTGAGCCGGTTTCCCAAGCACGACAGGCTTGATTCCACTGGCGTACTCCAGAGCAACTACAAACGGTGCAACATCCAAACGTAAGCCATCTTTAGCTTGCCAATAACGTGTCATACCTAACGCTAAAAATTTAGGATGTGGTTGAGAAATCAAATACTGAAATGCGCGGTTTAAAGTAGCAAAATCCCATTTCTCGCCCAAATCACCAATCACAACCGCTGAGACCACAGTAGCGGAATCATCTTCAATCAATTGGAAATCATTAAATTCTTGCTTCGTTGCTTCTGGAACAAATAATGCCAAATCGCTGGAAATATGTTTTGATTTTAACCATTGCATGGCAGCCACGGGTGGTGTCAGGATATGTGCTTCGTCAGTACAAATACCAAAGCTCGCTAGTTTACTCACCAATTCTGAACGAGACCGAGAAGTCGTATTGGTTATAAACAGATGTGGAATACTCTGTTCCTTAACCCAAGAGGCAATATTATTGGCACCATGTATGGGTTTATCAGCTTGGTAAAACACACCATCGAGATCAAATAATATTGCTTTCATAATAATAACATCCAACGTCAACAATCGTTTTTATAGCATTTCTATTTTAGGCTTATTTAGTGTTTTTAAAAATATGTTAACACTACCAGACCAGAAAAACCTCCTATTACAGTAGCCATTACATCCGCTACCTCCACATCCCCATGAGTAAACTTATCGAATATTTCCTTAGTAATCCCCATGAGCAAAACAAACAACATAATGATTATCGGAGAAAGAACAATGTTGATATAAATTCCTATCGCATGAGTGATACTATAGATTAGGAAACCAGCAATAAAATGTAGAACTTTATCAAAGCCAATCATTATAAATAAATCTCTTCTCTGTGATGTATTTTCACTATTCGCATCCTATAATGAATAATGATGCACAACATTATTCACTTACTTTAACCAGGAGTCTCACAATGTGGAGCACAGGAAGTTTTTCTTTTTCATCCCAGGCGCAATCCCCAACTATACCGCCAGAAATCCCACAAGTTCAACCCATAGAGGAACCTACTCCAGATACGTCACCGGAAACTCCAACTGAAGAACCAATTGGTTTTCCTCAAGACCAGCCTGAGGATATTCCCTGGGAATCCCCCATGGAGATTCCTCAACAAACACCAGCTGAAGAATGAGCATTATCATGTAAATTAAACCTGAATTTATGGATTCAAGTTAAAGCCAAGTTAGGATTATGATAAGGCTTACTCTTACTCGCTTAACCAGTTCAATACTTTTTGACACATCTCATCGCGATTTTCGTGTGTGAATTTCCATAGTGTTACATCGCGCCGTTGTTTTACTTCTTCAATTAATCCAGTACCACGCAGTGCTACAGTTGCAACAATTTTTTCGTCACTGTTTAAAAGCTTGCGTATTGCACAAACAAATTTCTCGGAAAAACATTCCATCCTTCCAATTTCATCTACCAGATAAAGATCCACCCTTTGTTTTGTCGACAAAACATTTTCCGCAATGTTATCCAATACTGTTACATCCACACCGTATTTACTCACCCGAAAATGTTTGGGGAAATCAACATGTGCAAAAACACGCGCCTGCCCGTTGAAACAAATCAACTCAAAACCTTTTCGATAACCACCACTTCGTATTTCTCTGGTATAAAAACCCGAAAGTCGTTTATCATTTAACTGCTCAGCAACATGGCGTATCATGGTTGTTTTACCAATACCTGGTGTTCCTGTGAGTAAAAGTACATGTGATTTTTGTTTCATGTAGAAATAAAAGTCCGCTTTGTTTATTATCAATTAAAGGATAGCATCATTAGCGATATGCAGGTAAGAACTCCATGTCAGAAACGAATGATCACTTCAGCGCCGCTTATCTCAATTTATTAGAAACTGGCGAGTTGGAAAATCGTGCAAATTTAGCTTACGAACAACTCAAGGATTGCGATCTTTGCGCCCGTTATTGTCATGTAAACCGGCTTGAAACAACAAAGGGCGCTGTTTGCCGAACAGGTGAAAAGGCAGTAGTTCACAGCTTCGGACCTCACCATGGAGAAGAAGATCCTCTACGTGGCATTTATGGTTCTGGCACAATATTTTTCAGCTGGTGTAATTTGCGGTGTGTCTATTGTCAAAATTGGGATATCAGTCATAAAGGATTAGGCAGAGAAGTAGAAATTGAGGAACTTGCTAATATGATGTTAGCTTTGCAGGCACAAGGCTGTCACAA
>CALZJE010000123.1 GCA_945787715.1 uncultured Ectothiorhodospiraceae bacterium
GAGAGTAATAGGGTCAGACTCGATATAATTGATATTTAATGGTGGAGTAAAACGAGTCTACCCCCAATACTTCGCAAATATTTTATTTGTTGCGTTAGCAATGAAATAATTTCGTTCGCCTTCTTGACAGGGAACTACTAGTGGCTGACCCTAATATGCTAGACATCAATGAAAATCAGATTTTAATAAGCTATTGTATCCACAGTAATTTTGTGCGACTCTTTTGTTTTGGGGAGGTGGTATATACGACGGAGTGATATATGACTGGGGTTTTAGAATAAAATTGTTAGCTTTTAAGGAGGAATATCGTGAGCAATATTGCAAGTCGAAGAAGTGATCATGTTGACACAGAGAAAAGATATCAGGCCTATCGTGAATTAGTTTATGAAAATACTATGCTGGAATTTCCTGGAGTAGAGGTTAAAGGAATCGAGTTCGTTGATTGTGTTACTGCCGATAATTGGAAAAATCTTCCAACGCCTTTCGCCAGAACATATCGTGGCACATGGGAATGGACTAAAGAATATCCATTCTATAGAAATAGGCCAAATAGGTTTGAAATATCGTTATGGTCTAGAGGCAATTTGTGCGCCTTATGCTACGGACAAACTTCTAAGCATGGAACAAAGGTTAGAATGAATCTTATAGAGTCAATTCCTATAAGGCCATCCCCATTAGGTCGAAGAGCTCTACCTATATTAGCTTTTTCGGCGGCAACCTTTGCTGACATTATTGGCGCTACAGAACTTTGGGTCCTCGACCCTGATCCAAACTTGGAAGATGTATATATGAGAGAAAATTTTGGTGTCAGGCAAACATATCATGGCCGGAGAGTTGGTCAAAGGAGAATACTATGAGGTCTGATCCTACAACTGAAGAAGGTAAAGAAGAAATTAGAAAAATATTTGAAAAACGAAAGCAAGAAGCCGAGGAAGCTAGAAAACGATCTGAGGAAGAGGTTGACTCGGAGCCTTGTGGTAAGTTAACTACGCCCAGAGAAATAGATGTGCGCAGAGATAGGAAAAATAACGATGAATCAGAATAAAAGTGGTTTCACTGATAATTCTATCGATGAAGTTAAGGAGAAGATTATAAAAAATAGAGAAAAAATTCTAAGGGATGCAAAAAAGATAGAATCGGAGTTGTCTAGCATTGAGGAGTCTAAAAATAAAAAAGCTAACGAGCAAGGTTAGATTGTGCGAGCAGCGTAAGCGCGAACCATAATCTGTGTGAAAAGTTGTCTGGCCTGTATTATTGCATTCTGTATAATCTATTTACAACTTCGCTAATACAATAAAGCAAGCCAGACCCTCTAACACACGATATTTACAAAAATATTTGGGTTGGCGGTGTTTCATTAAAGCAAGGAAAGCTGAAGGTGGCGAGAATTATTTTTTAAGTCGCACATTGGATAGGTGATTTATCAACAATTAATGCAAATATAGCATTTAGAGATCTTACCTGTGTCAATTGTATTATTAACCATAATTTAGAATCCCTGGCCGCCTATTTTTTCCAAAAGAAAGGTGCTAGTTTTTATATTGTTGATATAGAATAATATTTTTAAAGGGTGGATTATTAACAAAGTGGATAGGCAACCGTAATTGGTATATCAGCCACCAATAAAAATCAGATTTTAATAAGCCGTTGTATTCACGATGAGTTTGTGCGACTTTTTTGTTTTGGGAAAGCGTATATACGACGGGGTGATATATAACCGGGATTTTAGAATAAAACTGTTATGCATCAAATATTGAAAAAGGAGGATCGCATGGCGCTTACAAATGATGAAAAAAGAAGGATTTTTGAGAAAGAAAAATTGAGGAAGGAAATGCAAGGAAAAAGTGTAGTGGTTTCAGTAATCCTTTCAGTCCTGATTCCAGGGTTGGGTGATCTATATTGCGGAAGCTGGATAAAGGCCCTCATCTTTTTTGCCCTTAATTTTCTCTCTTTTATTTTAATGTTTGCAATGGGTATAGGTGTTTTTCTATATGCCGTTGTGTGGTTTTGCGGTCTCATATCTGCGTGGTTGTCTGCCAATAAGTCCGAAAAAAGAATAATCAAAAAAATGGATAAATCATTGGCGCAGGAGTCATAAGGCAGACGTACCTAAATATAGATGATGCATAATCAGCAGCTGGAGTTGACGCGGGGGACTTTATTTCTTAATGGTTCGGTGATGAGGAGAGTGTTGTGGTTCAAGGAAAACTCAGTGATGCCCCCCGCGCAACTCAGCTGAAACTTTATATGCGCAAACGGAGTTCGTAGTACTGTATGGAAATAACAAATCCTCTACCACCACAAAATAGTGACTTTGAAGCTTTAAAAACTGGACTAACCGAATACAATGAATCTTTTACGGGGTCAGTGTTCACGGAAAAAGTTGCATCCTTTGTGAAAGATGATTCTGGTAATGTCGTTGGTGGTATTCTTGGCGAAATAAACTGGAATTGGATGCATATTCAAGGTCTTTGGGTTGATGAAAGTATCCGTAAAGAAGGCTGGGGGCTTAAACTTTTAATAATGATGGAAGAATACGCTTTATCCAAAAGTACAAACAATATTCGCTTAGAAACAACGACGTTTCAGGCGTTAGATTTTTATCTTAAAGCGGGTTATTCAGTTTTTGCTGAATTACCAAATATGCCTAATGGGCACACCAGTTATTTTTTACAGAAACAACTGAGAATATAACAAGCGTCTGCACCGGGCAAATATCCGCTGTCACCTTTTTTGCAAAAACACGCAAAAAATCCGCCGTCAAAAATTTTCTCGGTGAGCCGAGCGTTAGGTTTACAAGAAATGAATGAAGCAACAGGAGTATGCGATGAATGTGGAAGTCTACTATCTCAAAGAACCAATAAAATGTCCTCTATGCGCCCTGAATGCTCTCATGTAATATATAACTATGAAAATTGTTTACATACAATTACAGAAAATTGATGCATTAAATGTTACTGAGATGGTTCAAGCTCTAAATATAAAAAAGAATAAGCATGATAGAAATAAGTAAAGTCGATTACTTTTTTGAGCCACTTGTATTTATTCTAGAATTATTTGCACGAATTATTGGAAGGATTATATTAAGAGATGAGCTGTTAAGGCCTATTGAAAATTGGTCTTCTGAAGAATGGGCATGGGTGATTGGATGCATTTTAGCTCTACTGCTAATTCCAATACTTATTTACATAAAATACATACGAAAAAGAGAATATCTTTAAATAATGAATAATATCATGATGGAAGCGCCAGTAAAAAAGTTTACTATTAAATTATCGTCAAATCGAAGTCAACACGACCTAATAATATACTCAAGTCGTGTGTGCAAAAAAATCCGCTCACACTGGGGCCAAGCAAACAGCTTGCTTGGCCCCTTAGCTCTGCGTTACGGCAACTATGTAAGTCTCAGGGGATATAAAAATGGATGAAGTTGGGGTAGAAATAGAAGTGGCAGAAAATCTCCTCGATGAAATGCTTGAAGCTGATCGTATCGGTGATTACGAGGGCTTTATAAAACGATTCGATAAAAATGATTTAGAGGGGTTTGACGAAGAATTCTTTCAAAAAGATGTAAGTCAAATGCGGGAAGACTTGGGCCCATATAAAAGTCGGTCGTATCTTGGTTCTCTAATTAGCTTTAATGACGTTAAGCATCCACGATGTTTGAGGTTTGTATGGAGGGCAATATATGAAAAAAATGAGGCGCTTATTGTCGTCGGGATTCATAAAATAGGCGGCGTCTGGTATGTCAATGAAAGTACGGTTTCAAAGTAGATTCATATCAGAGACAATTACTGATATTTAGTTTATTTGCCATAGCAAGACGCTGAAATCGTGTGTGCATAAAGTGGCACACACTCGGACCAAGCTAAGCAGCCAGCTTGGCCGTTTAGCTTGGCGTTAGGATTTGGTGACACCATACCCAGTAACTGTCAATGCAAATTTAGTTTAGTATTTTGATAGTATCAAAATAATTTAAATCGGAGAAATACATGAAATTAGATGGGCACGCTAAATTAACAAACAGTGCGATTAGAGCTTTTAAGTCACGTTGCTCAGAATCAACTGATTTGTTTTTCAGAGAAAAAATATGTCAACTGCCACAATTTGATACATGGAACATTAGTTGGGATAGTGTTGATTCAAATGAAAGTGATAACATCAATTTGGCGAAGTATATTATCGCGCAGGAACTTTCTGTTTTTGGGGAGTCATTACACCAAATTGGAAGAGGCTATCTGACAAGGGAAGTTGTAGCAGTAGATCTAGAGCCTCCTCTAGTATTTGGTCATTATTTTGGCTGGGGACAAAAGTATCACTTTATGCGACGTGCATCGGGGGCAACTGTCAAGGATGCGCATATAGAAGCTATTGACTTAATAAAAAAAGAAACAATGAACTGGATTAGGTCAATGTTGCACGTTTTGTATTCAAATCGTCGACACGGCCGATCTGGTGGTTCTACCATTGTTCTAAGAAAACAAGCGGCATCTCATTTGGCCATTGCCTTGCATTCTCTTCAAGATTCTATTTCTCCTGGGCATACAAAAAGAACCCACCATGAAAACCCTCAATACCCTGGCGCAATCGAAGATATCTATATATACAAAGAGCAGGATAAGCATAACCACAGTCAACGCGATTTTAATTCGGCTTCAGTTAACTCCCTTCTTTCGAGTTCTGCGGTATATGCATCAGCAGACTTACTGCAATTATGTGCGCTATCAGTTTCAATGAAGTCAATACTTCCGATAGGGTGGAGTACGTTTGAAAATAGATGGCTAAAATTATCTTCACGAACCAAGTAATGAAAAATAAATTATTAAGAATAGGAGTGTGGATTCTGATATGGGTAGTATTTAGCGTAGGATTTGTAGAGTATCTTCCACAGCATGCTCATATGCCATTTTCTATATTAATATCCCCTCTGTTATTGCCGTTTATTTGGTTTTCTGCATTATTTTATCCTTCAGAATTAGCCGTAGATCCATTTTCTTTAGATCTTGTTTTTGGGGCTTTGTTCTGGGTAGTTGTTTTCGTATTGCTGTACTTCCCGCGTAACCGAAATCATATTAAGACTAAGTAATACGGTAGGAATATTAAGCCTAACAAAAAATCCAGTGGACAATTTGAAGCGGCACTTGTTTTTCATTCGCAAAAACGCACCGCTTTAAATTGCCGCTGAGTGGAACGGTGACAGGCCTGTATTATTGCATTTCTGTATAACTTATTTGAAACTTAGCTAATACAATAATGCAAGCCAGAACCTCTAACACAATATAGTATTGATCATTTCGAAAAAGCTCCGTACAACCCTTTATACAGTATCCAAAGTCTTTTTCCTCGGGTTATTATGAACCGTTAGGGTTAACTTGGGTTGCAAACCTTCACCGGGACACCCAAAATAAATAGTTGACATAAAAGCTGTTGATACGTACAGTATATGAGGGAGTTAGAAATAATCATAAAGGTACTCTTCCCATGACACGTGCTCGACGTGAACTCGTAGATCTTTCAGCAACTTCTTATTATCACTGCATTAGCCGCTGTGTTCGTCGTGCATTCCTGTGTGGCAAAGATAATTTTTCAGGAAAAAATTATGAACATCGCAAGTCCTGGGTTGTTGATAGGCTTGTTGAGTTAGCGCCTGTTTTTGCAATTGAAGTATGTGCTTTTTCTGTTATGAGCAACCACTACCATTTAGTTTTGCGAGTGGATAACGAAAAAGCAGCGCTTTGGAGTGATGAAGAAGTTATACAACGATGGCAGAAATTGTTTAATCTGCCTGTTTTAATTGTACATTACCGTGACCAGCAAACTACGTCTGCAGAAAATAATGTTGCTAAACAAATTATTAACCAGTGGCGTAAACGGCTAATGGACTTGTCCTGGTACATGAGAATGTTAAATGAACATCTTGCACGAAAGGCTAATGCTGAAGATAACTGTAAGGGTAGATTCTGGGAGGGTCGTTATAAAAGTCAGGCTTTGTTGGATGATGCAGCAGTATTAACTTGTATGAGTTATGTTGATCTCAATCCGATTCGTGCAGGGATGACAGACTCCGTGGAAACATCTGACTTCACCAGTATCCAGCAGCGAATTAACCAATGGCGAAAAGAATCCGAACCGAACAAAAATAAA
>CALZJE010000124.1 GCA_945787715.1 uncultured Ectothiorhodospiraceae bacterium
TCAGGGTGTTGTTACCGTACATTACACCACTACCTTTGGCACAGCATCGTCTTCAGATTACAGCGTATCCAAGGGTAAACTCACCTGGAATGATGGCGATTCAGGAATTAAAAATATCAAAGTGGATATTCGATCTGACGACGAATATGAACCCACTGAATTTATTTCAGTTATGCTCTTTAATCCTGGCGGTGGCGCTACTTTGGGTGATAACGCTTCCGCAAATGTCAATATTTTAGATAATGACTTTAAACCTGGTCGTTTCCGATTTGAAAAAGATTTTGGTTACCGGGAAGACAGTGGCTCTAAAAAAGTAGCCGTACTTCGCGATAAAGACTTTGGTCTTGACGGTACAGTATCCATATCTTACGCAACACAAGAAGGTGTGGCTCTAGCCGGTGTGGATTTTGTTACCGCCGAGGGAGTATTGGAATTTGGCCATGGTGAAGTTAAAAAAGAATTTGAAATCGAGCTTATTGATGATGAGATATGGGAGGGCAATGAAGGATTTAGCGTAGTACTTTCCGATCCACAAGTTATTGACGCCCCTTTTGGCGGCGAACAGTCAGCAGTCCCGACTATTGAAACCAATAAAGGAACAATCCCCGCCACTATATTTGAAGAAGACGATAAACGCTCCGGCTCACTGCAATTCGCTGAAGCAAATATCTACACTTTTGATGAAAATGCGGGGACTATTGAACTTACTATTGAGCGTATAGATGGAACTGACGATGATACTATAGTTAGTGTGAACTCGATAACTTCTGGTTCTGCGAAAGCCGGAGACGATTTCACCAGAGTGTCGAGTAAAATCAGTTTTGCACATGGTGAGAGCACTCAAACATTGCTGGTTACGATTAACGATGATGATATTTTCGAAGAAGAAGAAACCATTACACTAAAAATAATTGGCGCCACAAATGGAGCCAAGGTTGGTGACGGTGATATAGCAACGCTAACTGTGATAGACAATGATGAAGCTACAGATGATCAAGGTTCGGATGATCAAGGTTCAGATGATCAAGGTTCAGATGATCAAGGTTCAGATGATCAAGGTTCAGATGATCAATAATGCGACCGCTACGCAGTCGGAAAACAAGAAAAGCTCTAGCAAAGGAAGCATGGATTGGTTCCTTTTTGCAGCGGTGCTTCTCCTCATTGGGCGAAAATATAGAGTTTTCTATCGCAATTGATAAATAACATTTAGCGTTGTAACTCAGAGGTCGGTGATACCACAATGTCATCGACCTTTTTGTTTCAAGCCTAAAGCGCTGGCCAAAGGCCAGAACATCACCTAACACTTAACGCAAATCAAATAGACAGAATTTACAACTGTACAAAAGGACTTGGCACATAGGAGGGATAGTTACCTTTGGAATTTAGTACAAATAGGATAAGATTGACATAACAAATCGTATTTATCCAAACAATAGTTGTATTTACTGTATAGCAGTTGTCACTAAACTACCATTAAGCTGAGCCTTTTTGGTTTTAGGCGCAATCCGAAAATCTATTCCTTCCTGATCCTCCATCTCCAAGCTAGCTCTTACTTTTAACTCTGTTTTGTTGTTTACAATTTGATAAACAGGTGAGACGGTCGTTGGATCTACCTCAATAATATAATCACCTGGCTTAACCTCTCCTAAATAATATGTTCCTTCCGAGTCGGTAATTGAGTTCTTACTGATGCTGTTATCCGAACGTTTTCGCAAAAAAACCACCACCCCTGGTAATCCGCGAACTAATGTGTCTCCTTCCCAAATGGCAACTTTTCCGGAAATGGAACTAAGCACCGAAACTCCCAAGTTAACACGAGTAAATATATATTCATCCCACTCAGCCCGTTGCACACCTTGAGTAGGCGTGTAGATGGCGGAAAGTTCTTTTTCGTTCAAACTAACCAATACTTCGTCTTCATCTTCGCGGCGACTGAATAAAAAATATCCATCATCAGAAGATACTGCTTTCCGTCTACCACCAAGCATTACTTCGACATCGGGTACTCCGGGTTCGCCAAGCTCGTAGTGACCATTAGCATTGGTATCGAGATAAACAAAACCCTTTATACCGCCTGTTACAGGATGAACTCGCCAATCTGGATTAACCCGTTTGAATCGGGCTTTATCTTGGAAAAAGAGTTCGCGAAAATTGATAAAGATGTTGAATCGATAGTCTTTTGTGAGCTCGTTATATTCGGCTCCAGCGCCAATTACTTTCCGGCGCCGGTTATCAAGAGGCAACTCAAAATCGAGGCGTGTACTGCGATAATTTCTCCCAATGTCATAACGATTCCTCAGTGCTATTCCGGGCGAATATTTTCGTCGCGTCATTCGACTCATATTTAGTTCTACATTTTCTGTGCCTATGAAATTATCTCGATAGATGACATCTAGCGAGGTGTTATACATTAAGAAAAATTTCGATTGAAGTCGCAATCCATAAGAAAGTACTGAGCCGACTTGAGGTACACTAATGCCGTACCACAATTGACCTTCGGATGATGAATTGATTGAATCACCCCACGCATAATCACCGAGTAAACTGACCTTCCGGTGTGGTTTGCTTTCCAAATTAACTGAATACATATTCTCCGTTAAACGTGATGTATCTTTCGTATTTAATACTTCATTGACTTCTGTATGCTGCTTATCCAGCCGATCCAGACGCATAGAGAACATTGTGCGAGGAAATATAAATGGCCCGCTGAGAGAAGTAATCAGATAGTTTTCCTGTTGAGTGTCATCACTGTTAGCTATCATGGCGAAAGTGGCGTCGAATTGCAGGCGTTTGAGTAAACGCCATCGATTAAACGCTGCTCTTCCGGAGCGGCCACCAAGATAAATATTTCCGTGGGAGTAGCCGTCATCATAGGAAAATTCATATAAAGATAAAACACCCTGATCGAACCAGTAATGTGCGGACAGATCACGTGCGATAGGACGACTGGATGCGTCGGGAACATAATTAGCAGCAAATTCGCCATTCAGTACTATGTTGTTAAAAATTCTGAATGTCGTTGACTGGCCAAAATAATATCGATTCGGGAGACGTGAGGTAGGGGAATCGACTGCGTTAAAAAAATCTTCCTGGTTGGCTGCGGTGAAACCTAACGTCAGGTTATCGGTTAAACCGTAATAAAGCCCAATACCGCCAAAGGAACCTTCAGCTTGCATCTCTCCATCAAGCTCACGCCTCTTAGTTCCTGCACCTGCAGAAATTGCTAGCTGGCGCGAGGGTAATAAGTTGGGCGAACCCGCAATTGTTTTTTGATATTCGTCAACGGTATCATCAGGTTGACGGACCACGATCTTTACATCATTCATAGAACGACCAAATAAACCAACACCAACAAAATCATACCTTCCTTGACCAAGAGGTGCTCCTTGTGTGTCATCTACGACTTGAGTATCAACCAAACGATTGTTGACATAAAATTCGACAGAGGAGCCTAATGGGGCGTAACCGTTATAACTTGATTCAGAAAGGAAGGAAAACTGACTACTACTCAGAAAGTGATTGGTCGTTTTTTTACTCTTGGAGCCAAAGATGCCACGCGCCACCGCTCCAGTGAAACTGGCGGAAGGCACAACCAATCCACCCAAACCTTGACTTGTATCCCCAGCCCGGATAGCGAAGTTATCTCCTTTCGATACCCACAATCCCTTGTCTAGCCATAGTGCTGGACTGGGTGTTTCTGAATCTTCTGTATTGATATTCTCTGTCAGGCGAAGATAATAGTTTCCCCCAAGCATTTGACCATAGACAGAAACATCCGGTGTGATAATCGTTTCTCTTTGTGGCTCGCTATCACGATTGTCAATTCGGGTGCCGGCTTCAACAAATGAAATTAATTGGCGTGAACTTTTAGGTAATCGTACAGGCTCAGTTTCAGGCAGGTTAAAGGACATTTGTTTTATTGCCACTAAAGAGCGCTTGATATTCCGTTTACGATTGGTAAACACGCGAAGATTTTTCTTTGTTTGAATGCGATAAGCATATTCATTGTCATTCCAGACTGCATTTAGGCCAAAAGCGTCATTGAGTATGCGGTCATGAACATAGATTTCACGGTTGCCTGTTACATCTGATATGCCAGTTTGTATTTGCAAAGGTGCTGACTGGTTTCTAATGTGAAGTATTTTCTGTTGCAAATCCAGCTTAATTGTCACGCCAGGCTCAATAGAAAAATTTACAACATGGTTTTCCACGCTGCCTTTTGCTTCGAGTAACTGAAGGATTCTCAGTAGTGGAAGTAAGCGTTGTCCTGCTTTGTTTTGTATGATATCCAGATCTAATATTTCGATTCTTTCACGCCGAGAGTCGCCATGGACAATTAATGCAGCAATTTCCGCGCTAATTTCGGATCCGCTTATATTAAAATTGGAGGGTGAAAAAGGAGTGTCAGCAACCGAGCCGTAACTTTGTGCAGAGAAAAGCACACACACTAATCCAGTAAGAACTGTGGCTAAAATATAAGTGGATTTGCCATATAAACGTTTAATTTGCTGCCAAAATCCATTCGAGACCAATTTGTAATAAAATTGCAAGTGGTCAAGCATTAACAAAAAGGTGTGAAGTTGCCCCGGCTTAAGTGAGCTGCCGCCGGAGCGTTTATCCTGAAATGCATCGTTTATCCTGAAAAGCATTAAACGAAATAACCTGTATTTTATTTTTTGTCCGATATCCTAGCAAGATAAGTTGTAAACAAACTCTCACCAACTGATATTTCTTGGATTAGGGGAGTTTAAATTTTTCCTGGTGCGAAAGTATCACCTCATCGGGCCGTGATTGTCGTAAACGCAGCATGGCAGTATAACTTCCTCCAGGCAGACTTTCGCTTCCTAGTATCTTGATCCTTCTCTTTTGAAGAGGCATAACATTAAAAATTTTAATCGGAGTTTTTAGAGAAACTTCACCTGATGTAGCGTTTAGCACTTCCAATTCACCTCTAAGGCGCAACACTCCTGTCCCAGTGTTTTCTACTAACGCGGTAAATCCTGTTTTATCTTCTACTCTTTCGGCAGTTACATCACTGACTTTTCCCTCATAATCAATATTATTCACAGAGCCATATATTGGGATGAGAAGCGCGGATAGCACTTCGAAATTCATTTTACGCCCACCCTCGTCAGTATCGCCGCTGTATTTAATGCCCTTCAATGGCATAAACTCTATTGCACCCCAATACTCTCGTGGTTTGAGATTTTTCTTTCGAATGATGGAAAATCTGATTTCACGACTTGTTTTGGGTTCAAGCGTAAACTCCTTAGGATTAAACTTGATCCACTTAGCTAGCGAGTAGTCATCAGGTGGAACAGGATGAACAGAACCTTTTTCGCTGATGGCGAAATGAATAGCGTTGGCTCGATATGTCTGCACTTCATTGCTCATGTTCGTGACCGTGAAAGTGCCAGAGGGATTTCTTTTTTCGAGATCGACAAACAAGTAAGCTGGTCTAGCGCCTAAACTTGCATTTGCCGTAAACGGCTGGAATAAGATAAAGAAGACAAAAAATCCAAAAATAAAGTTACGGAATATGTTGATATACTGCATTGGATACTCCTATGTTGTCATTATCGTTTTCATACGCTTGACCTTTTGCGCCTACTTTAATCTTTCGATTACAGCAGATTAGAAAGCCTAGTAAATTATTACCAGATCATAACAGATTAGTAAATATGTATAAAACGACGATACTTTTAGGTGCGGCGAGAAGAAGCGAAGAATAACAAAAAAAATTCAATTGTAATTAGCCTTTCCCAAGTATTCTACTGCGACAACAGAGATAGCTGAGAGTGTAGTATTAAAATTCTGTAACATTAATTACACAAAGAACTCTTGCGTTTAAGATCGCAGAGCTCTATGAAAATTAAGGAATAGCGCTCACGAATAATTGTACATAGCCACCATAGATACCTGCCGGTCTTAAGGTTTCGTCACGCGTCCAAGTTACTGTTAAATCGACATCTTGACTGAAAACACCTGCTTGAGTACTTTCCAGATTAACTAGCTCAGTTTGATGTGCGTCAAACATCCCTTTGGGTTTGTTAATGCTAGTCGTTGAGGTAAAGGCTGCATTTAAATCCGAGCCTAGGATTGCATTTGCTGACGATGGAGAAATGTCAACACCAGTTGATGTATTTATATCAATTGGCTTCACTGTGGTGTCGGGATCAGTATCTTTATATAGCTTTGTAATAATTACATGCACAGATACATTAGCTGTATTTGACTCAACAAAGAAAGTAAACAAGCTACTAAAATCGCCAATAGGTGTTGAAGTAATTTGCACTGTGTCATCAGCTGGCGTGACAGCAATAAAAGGATCGAGCTGCGCTTGTACGAGCAATTCTCCACTTTGCGCAATCGCTGGTAATGGCAAATGCGAAATTATAGCGAGAAAAAATGCTATTCCTGTAAAATGTCTGTGAGTAGTATTCATAATCTTGAATCCTCCCTCATTTGTCAATTTATTTAACTTTTTATTTAACTTTTTATTTAACTTTGTTTTCATTGTTTTCATAGCTGTTTTCATAGCCCTGTTTTCATCGTTTTTTTTACGAATTCGATATGGCTATTGTCTACAAATATAAAAAAGGGCGACTATAGCGGCCGCCCCAATTTATCGCACTAAAGTTCAGTTTATATAGTTCGAACTTCACTGCTGCGGCTAATATGATGCGATTAACCTGGTGTTGGACTTTCACCTAGCAACATGGTGTGTAAAATGATGAAACCACTATACTCACCCTGAGGTTGCTCAGGATCTGGTTGATCCCAACTTACTGAAACGTCTACATCTTGACTAAAGTGACCGTTTTGAGCACTTTCATATGGAACGTCAGCTGAGCGTAGGCCTGCGCAACCCAAATGGTCTGCTTCATTAACCCAAGGAAGCATTTTGCTAAAGCTATTAAATGGATTTGCTTGGTCTGGATCTACATGTGCACCTTGTCCATTAACTGGCAAAGGGGCAACTTCAGGTTCTGGCACACAGACATCACCTTTGTAAAGGTCTGTGGCGGTAACGCCAAGAATTACAGCTTCTTCGTTAGCATCAACACGGAAAGTTGCAGTACCACCAAACTTTCCGATCTGCACTGAACCCAAATCAACATGTGCTTCTGTAAACATAACAGC
>CALZJE010000125.1 GCA_945787715.1 uncultured Ectothiorhodospiraceae bacterium
TTTTAATGAATATCTTGCGATTCTGGACTGAAATGATATGCTTTGAACCAGACAGGACATTTTATGTCATAGATTGTATTGAAACCTCAAGGAGACGATTAGGATTATGAATCCGAACACTGTTTTTACCGGCGCTGCTGTAACAGCAGAAGTTAGAAATAAAGTATTGCGAGACACTTATAAGCTACTTTCAATCACACTATTTTTTAGTGCGATTATGGCGGCTGTGTCAATGACAATTGCTATGCCTCCAATTATGAGCCTTGTATGCTCAATTGGTGCGCTTCTTTTAGTTTGGTTTGTGCTTCCTAAAACTGCACACTCTTCTACAGGTATTTTCGTTGTTTTTGGATTTACAGGCCTTTTAGGTTTGGGCTTGGGGCCAATGCTGAGTTCATACCTGTCGATACCCGGTGGTAGTCAAATTATCATGACTGCGATGGGTGGTACTGGTGCTATTTTCTTAGGCTTGTCTGGCTATGCACTAATGACGAAAAAAGACTTCAGCTTTCTAAGTGGAATGCTTTTCGCGGGCTTCATCGTTGTTTTGGTTGCTGCTTTAGCTAACATCTTTTTTCAAATTCCAGCGCTTTCTCTCGCTATTTCAGGTGCTGTTATCTTGATCATGAGTGGCTTCATTCTCGTAGATACCAGCCGCATTGTGAACGGCGGAGAAACAAACTACATCATGGCAACAGCTGGCTTATACCTTGCCATCTACAATATATTTGTTAGTTTGCTTCAAATACTCGGTATATTTAATAGCGAAGATTAAGAGTAAACAGTACAACAAAAAGCCTCGACACTAGTCGGGGCTTTTTTATTTAAACAGAAATAAAGAGGAGTTTTTATGGATGATTGGATGAAGATAATTTCAGCCATCGCGTTGGTCTTAATGCTAATTTATCTCGTGCCAAGGGCAAAGATGATGATGCAAGCAAGTGCTGAGGTTGAGAATAAAGACTGGAAAGGTGCACTGATCCCCATTCTATTTGTTGTGCTCTTTGTGGTGTTTCTCATTTCAACGGTATAACTTAACAACTAAGCAGGGAATTAAGCAGGGAATACACCTGTCGAGAGATACCGGTCACCTCGATCACAAATGATTGAAACGATCACTGCGTTTTCAACTTGTGTTGATAATTGCAGCGCCGCAGCTACAGCACCACCTGAAGAGATTCCGCAAAATATGCCTTCTTTCTCTGCAAGCAGGCGAGTGGTGCTTTCAGCCTCTTCCTGTCCGATATCAATTACCTGATCAACCCGACTGGCTTCAAAGATTTTAGGTAAATATTCCTTAGGCCAACGACGAATACCAGGTATGTTTGCCCCCTCTTTCGGCTGTACACCAACGATTTGGATATCGCTATTTTTCTCTTTCAGAAAACGTGAATTTCCCATAATGGTGCCGGTAGTTCCCATGGCACTGACAAAATGGGTAATTTTGCCTTGCGTATCCCGCCATATTTCAGGCCCTGTCCCTTCGTAGTGTGCAAGCGGATTATCAAGATTAGAGAATTGATCCAATACACACCCTTTACCCTCGGACTCCATTTGTTTTGCGAGGTCACGCGCTCCTTCCATGCCCTGCTCCCGAGTGACTAAAATAATTTCAGCACCGAAAGATTTCATCGTGCCACGACGTTCTTCGCTCATATGCTCAGGCATAATAAGCACCATGCGATAGCCTTTCATTGCCGCCGCCATCGCTAATGCAATACCAGTATTACCGCTGGTGGCTTCAATCAGCGTATCACCTGGTTTAATATCACCGCGCATTTCAGCATGACGAATCATACTAAGCGCTGGTCGATCTTTCACTGAGCCTGCAGGATTATTTCCTTCTAACTTCACTAGTATAGTATTCGTAGAATCGCCAGCTAACCTCTGCAATTTAACAAGTGGAGTATTACCAACAAAATCTTCGAGCGTTTTATAGTGAGTCATTATTCAAGCGCTTCTGGGGTGCAGTAAGAACGTAAATATTCTTTAAAATCTTCCCCCAAACCTTCGTGCTTAAGACCGTATTCAACTGTTGCTTTTAGATATCCCAACTTGTCACCACAGTCATATCTTTTGCCATCAAATTCATACGCCAACACATGCTCGTAATCAAGTAACGTTGCAATCGCATCTGTTAATTGAATTTCATTACCAGCGCCACTTGGAGTATTCTCCAACATGTTAAATATTCGGGGAGATAATATGTATCTTCCCACTACACCAAGATTAGATGGCGCATCAGCAGGCTCCGGTTTTTCAACAATTGCTTCCAATTTACTGACACGATCCGAGATAGGTTTTGATGAAACAATGCCGTATTTCGCGGTATCTTGAGGATCTACATTTTCAACACCTAATACACTACAGCCTCTCTCATTATAAAGGTTACTCATTTGGGATAAGCAGCCCGTATTATTGTCATCGATCAAATCATCAGCAAGAATGACGGCAAACGGTTCGTCTCCTACGACATCTTTTGCACACAGCACTGCATGCCCAAGCCCTAGCGCCTCTGCTTGACGAATGTAGACGCAGTTTACGCCTTTAGGGAGGACGCTCTGAACAATCTCTAAAAGCTTGGTTTTTTGCTTTTGAAGTAACAAAGCCTCAAGCTCATAACTCTTGTCAAAATGATCCTCGATAGCACGTTTACTTGAACTTGTTACAAATATTAACTGATCACATCCGGCTGCAACCGCTTCTTCTGCTGCATATTGAATTAAAGGCTTATCAACAACTGTCAACATCTCCTTGGGATTTGCTTTTGTCGCGGGTAAAAATCGTGTTCCCATGCCAGCAACGGGAAATACAGCTTTACGTACAGGCTTTGGCATTTTAACTCCTTCTTTAATGTTTTAATTTTTCGAATGGGCGGCATTTTAACGAAATTAGATGACAATTAATAATTCAACGTAACCTAAAATTTAATATTGTGCCCTCTATCGATTTAAACAGGTTAGCAAACCCTCTTTTGACTAACATCCACCCCACCAAAATCCCGAAAAAATTAGCCACAACATCCGCAAATTCAAAGTATCGATACCCAGTTCCCCACTGTGCAATTTCAATCAGCACTCCAAGTAACAGTAAACATAAGCCAACAAATTTGTAACTGGCTGGTTTATAAAGCTGACAGAACCAAATCATCAAAAAGATATAGGTTAATCCATGCAGCAGTTTGTCGCCCATAAAAACAGCGCGAGTATCTGGCGGGTTTGGGTGTAAAGACATATAGACAATAAAAAACACCAAACTATAACCTAAATACAACCAGATTTTTCTGTAATTCAAAGAGTTAGACACTTAGCGCAATTCCTATTCAACAAAAACAAAACATAACTTAACTGTTATCTCAGCATGCTCAAATATCATCCACCACCAGTAATAAATGACGTGGACACCAGAAAGATACAGACATTAAATCACCCTATTCGTTGTAACCAAACCCAAATAGTTCAATATTTATTCAGAAGCAGAGTGCTTCTCATCCCAGACAAAATCGCTTATCAGTACTCTGCCCATGTACGGGAGCGAGTAGGGTGTAAGCAGCTCAGACAAATGTTATCCAAGATAAGCAGATTAAGTGAAACAGTGAGTTCGTATTCTATGCGTTCTCATGCACTGTGCGTAATGCAAGTCACGGTATCATGTAATAACTGTCGGTAATGCATCACCGTCAGAATTTCGATTTGTTGCTCGGTAACTCGATAGATAATCCGGTAAGGTCTTTCCAAGAGTTCACGGAGATCATCGTCTGGATAATCGGGAATCTTACGATCACTTAATGCGGCGGTTTCCAGTTGTTAACACCAGTTGTCGTGTTCACGATAATAAGCATCATAATTTGGCGCATATTCATGCTAAGTATGCAGAATTTGAAGCTTCGATTTAACATTAATGACGGTGAGATTCTCGCTGGCAGTTTGCCTAAAAAACAATTGCGACTAGTTCAAGCATGGATAGAGCTGAATAGAGACGAATTGCTAGCTGATTGGGAAATTACCACAAGTGGTGAAAATCCGTATAAAATTGCCCCATTGTGAGGTGATAATATGTATTGGGATGTGACTGCTGTAAAAGCCAAACCGGAATACAAAATATATGTAGAGACGGAAGATGGGAGAAAAGGCATATTTGATATGACTCCTTATCTTGATCACGGTGTATTTAAAGAGCTAAATAATATTAATTATTTCAATCAGGTTGGCATATTATTCGGCGCTGTAACTTGGCCTCACGAGCAGGATATTGCTCCTGAAACATTGATTAACGAAATGATACCTGTTCAAGTAGAGCCATAATTATTTTAGAACTGAAACATCCAATTGCGGCAAATATATGCTGCCCTAGTCGAGCATGAGAACGGATCTGTTGTTTTTGCTGTTCAGTGTTCCGTAGCATGTAAAATGCGTACATGAATAAGGCTATTGGAAAACAGTATCACCAGATCAATACGAAGTAGTTAACGCCTATTTACCACAAATTAGGCGAGCCATATCAAGAAATTGCACCTTTTTCATCGCTTCAAATCGTTCATTTTGTCCAAGTAATCTAAAGTAGTACTACAGCCCCCTCTTCAGCAGTCGCTATTTATCTTGTATGATTAAATTTGATTGGATATGATTTATCATTATTAATTATGATGGGTAAATTATCATGGAAACCAAAGTTATTACTGCGCATGTTCCTTTGCCGTTGGCAAACAAAGTCGATGATTTGGCTCAGCGTCTTGAGCGCTCCAAAGCCTGGATCGTGAAACAAGCGCTGGCCGCATGGGTGGATCAAGAAGAAGAGCGACACCGTTTAACACTTGAAGCAATGATTGATGTAGATGAAGGTAATGTGATCGACCACCAATCTGTCCAGGCGTGGGCGGAAAGCCTTAACACGGACACCCCACATTCAGTTCCTCGTTGATGGAAGTTAAATGGACAAACAAAGCACTATCCGATTTGAGTCGCCTCTTTGAATTTCTGGCACCTGTCAACCGGCAGGCCGCTGCTAAAACGGTTCAATCTTTAACCGCTGCGGCTGTCAGAATCATCGACCAACCCAGAATAGGAGAAAGACTTGATGAATTCGAGGGAAGAGAAGTACGACGATTATTGATCGGCCACTATGAAATGCGCTATGAATTAAATAATGACGTTTTATATGTGCTCAGGATATGGCATACAAGAGAAAGACGATGACTCTGGATTCATCTCACCGCCTAAGATAACCTTTCTTAATATATGTTCCTAATTTAAAAGAATTATCGTTAAATCTATGAGTTACCATGACAGAATGAACTGGCCACCCATTACCGGATTAGATGAATTTCTTTTTAGCGTGATACTTAACACCTCCAAAGACTTAAAATCTGCGTCTTGAGTTCATATCAAGGCGTCATGTTTTGGTGCAGTAGCGTATATTATGCTATCAGCCAAAGGTAGCTTATGATCAACACCATACTGGGCGGCATTGACGGCTAATTCACTATCTAAGGATATAACCTTGCCTTGCTCCATATGAGCAATGGCTTCTAATGCAACGTCTTCATCCCGTTGGCGTAAAATACATTTAAAAACTTCAGTAATAGTCATACTCGGGACGATCAATTTTTCAGTGTCTTCTATTGCCTTTGAAAAGACTCCGGCATTTGCATCACCTGCAAAATACGATAACCACGCAGAGGATTCCACCACATTCAAACGCGATCTTTATCCCGCTTTACATCAGTATCTAACCCTTTCAAAAAGCCTTTCATTTTATTCATCGGCCTAATAGGAATTAGCTCAATTCGATTGCGATAGGTTAGCATTTGCACTTTTTGGCCTGGAAGTATACCTATGGAGTCTCTTACCTCTTTAGGTATAACTATCTGATATTTTGGGGAAACTGTAACGGTGGTCATGACTTACCTCGCTGATAGGCTTACCGTAAAACTATATTGCTATCGATGGTTTCTGTCAAACACACAGCTAAAAAGTGCAATAACAAAAATAATATAAATACGACTAACCAACCACCAGCCCATTGAATGGGCCATCCCACTATTTGCACCATGAACAGTTAAGAGTGACCTTCAGGGAGAAGGTTTGAAAAGAACGGTGGAATTTTGGTTTGGACTGTTTTGGTTTGTTGAATGAGGTCGCCTGATTGTGTGAAAAAAGACTGACTAAGTACTGGCCGGTTTTCATCATTCAAGTAGGATTCTTCGAAAGTAAAAAATGCGCGGCCGCCGGTAATTAAATCGAACTTACCAACCACTGTATTACCAAGACGGACTTCGAGGATATTGGTCATTAATCCTCACTCTCATCTTCGTCTGAAGTCCAGCGAGGTTTCTGCTCGTCACCACCTTCGATTAAAGCGCTAATCGCTGGTAGCATAGATCGGGGAATTAGCATTAGCTCCCTCTCCAACAGCCGAGCCATAGCCGTCACCGCTGAAAGACGCGGATCGGTAGCACCCTGCTCGATCTTGGAGATATGACTTTGCGGCAATCCAAGTTTGCTTCTAAGTTCGGATTGTTTAAGCTTTTTCTCTTTGCGATTTACTTTTTGGGTTGGGTCTCAAACCTATTTTGGGAAGATCGGTAAAAATATTGGAGGAAATGCCTAAGGCGCCGTATAATATGTACAATATTACAGGCAAAATAAGGGGCGTATTATGCGTGATTTAGTGAAAGAAGCTATCGATGACAAGGGCTTGGTTCATCCTAAAATCATAGCCAATTATTTTCATACAACCATGAAAGAGGTTGCCGAATTATCTGGCTTGAGTATCGATGCTATCAGTAAAAAGGCACGAGTGAGTTCTGTCAACTCACAAACACGTTTGCGAGATATGGTTATGATTATTAACCGCGTCACACCCTGGTGTGGATCCCCATTTCAAGCTTACGCATGGTACCGGTCAGAGCCACTACCAAGTTTTGGTGATTTAACGGCGCAAGCTTTGGTGAAACAGGGTAAAGCAAACGCAATAATGCGTTATCTTGATCGTATTGCTGATGGTGGATTTGCTTGACAAGCATTAAAACTACTCACTTTAAAGGTATTGTCTTTCGTGCACACAAACCCTTTCGCGCCTCTACTCCTCTTTCGGGTGAAGGTACGAGCTTCCATGGTGGTCGATTTAATCCGAAGGGTATTGCAGCCTTATACACTGCTTTAGAACAAACAACCGCATTCGCTGAGCATCAACAAGGATTTCTTCATCGACCTCAACCAACAACACTCTGCGCGTATGAAGTGGACTGTGCAGATATTGTTAATTTGACAAACCCTGATATTCTTAAAACACTCAACATTAGAGAATCAGAACTTTCTTGCCCTTGGGAATTAATCGTAGAGAATAAAAAGACGCCCCCAAGTTGGCGTCTTGCAAAAAAACTCATTGGCGAAAGTGTAGCGGGAATTATCGTCCCTTCATTCACTAAAAATGCCCACAAAAATAGCAAAAACTTAGTACTATGGCATTGGGGAAGTACTCTCCCTCACAAGGTCATTGTCATTGACGATGAGAATAGGTTGGCAGTAGATAGTGAAATATAAAAGACACGCTACTTAATATTCTACTTCGCCTTTAACAAAATACTTAATCGATAAAGCTTCATTTCGGGAAAGCGACAAACCGACAAGATATCGAACAAGGATTGTTGACGGAAATGGGGAACGCTTCACAAATAGCTCGCATAACAAGCTAAGCCTCCATCTTCGCGTGAATCGCCGTTAAATTTCTTCCAAGAATACTCGACCATTACAAAACCCAACCCTACAACATAGTGTAGTGGTCAACTAAGCTACAACAACTAATAAATCTATAAAACCTTTCACAATCAAATATCGCCTATGTAACTTATTACACTCAAAAAGGCCTTATGAGTGCGGAATTTAACATGACAAGCAATATAACTAACCTACAGCAAAAACCCTTTTTCAGCACCCAAGAAGCAAAATCTGCAGGGATATCTCCCAGAATGCTCTCTTATTACACAAAAAATGGGGTAATTGAGCGTATTGCTCATGGCCTATATCGTTCAGTCCAATATGTCCCCAATTCAGAAGAAATCCAGTGGCATAATCTAGCACTAGCTGCTAAGAACATAAAACAAGGGATTATATGCCTACTATCAGCACTCTCCTACTACGAACTTATTGATGAATTCGTTAATGAATATTGGATAGCTGTTCCGAATAGTCATAGCAGAGTGCATTTTCCTATGACAAGAGTTGTTCGAATGCGCAACATGATGCTCGGCGTAAACTCTATAAAGCTGGCAGATATGAAAGTTAAAATATTTAACCAAGAACGCTGTATTATTGAAGCATTTAAAATGCTCGATATTGAAACAGCAATCACCGCGCTAAGAAGTTATATGACAAACAAACATAAAAAGCCCAACATTAAAAAGCTGCTTTCTTACAGCAGAATACTTCGTGTTGATATTTCAAAATACATACTACCGTTTACTCTATGAATAATCCCACTGAACAACGCATCAAACAAAAACTCAAAGATATAGAAAAAGCGAGTCAAATTCCCTTCAACAGACTATTAGACACACTATTTCTGGAACGCTTCCTAGTACGTATTGGTAATTCGAAATACTCTGAAAACTTAGTTTTCAAAGGTGGCATGTGCCTAGCACATTTTTTAAAGTTAGGGCGATCTACAAAAGATATCGATTTTCTATTACAAAAACTGGGTAGCAATAAAGATACAATCCAATCCGTAATGAATGAAATCGCTGGCTGCGACGTTGGTGATAACTTTTATTTTTTGCGATACTAAAGTGAATGAGCTTTCTTTCACTCATAAAAAATATCCAGGATTTCGCATATCAATAACGGGAAAAGTAGGACAAATTCGAAACAAGGTGTCGATTGATATCGGTGTTGGTGACGTAGTAAGACCTAGAGTAATAGAGATTGAATTACTTAAAGCTTCCCAACCACTGTTTGAAGACTCAATCTCATTAATTGCCTATCCTCCTAAATATATATTTTCAGAGAAACTAGCCCGCATTTTTCACAAGATTTACGCAATCTCACTTGATCTTTGTTTCTACAATGAATTTTCTTCATTCGGAAATACAACCAGTATTTCGCTCACTCAGAAATTCCATTGTAGAAAGAAATCTCTTCGTGATATTTTCGTTATCCTGTGAGAAATGCAGGCTAGAAGCCATCATCCACTTAGGTGAGATCAACGGTAGAATGAAAGATTTCTTTGATTGCTACCGCCTAATTGACGAACGACTACTAAACAGCCCAGCACTTAAAATCGCAATTAGGGAAACCTTCTCGGAAAGAGAAACAAGCGTCGAATTAATCCCTAAAGAATTGAAAGAAGTTCATAAGGCAAGATGGAATGCTTTCATCAAAAAAGAAAAAATTGCAGAACTGAAACTAGTGACTGCCATCGACACAATTAATCATTTTTTAGTGGAAAACGGAGTTGCACAACCAGAATAGCTTAGCTAATTAACACTCAACACCTTACTTAATAATTCCACATTACACAAAACCGTAAAGATTTGTATTTGCGCTCTGCAGAGAGTGCAATTTGCTATATTACGATCTCTGTAGTGCTCATTTTACATTCATTCAGTCAATAGGTAGTGGGCTCAAAATAGCGCAATGCCGAATTAATAACCTCTAATAATTGTCTTTAACCGTTCCAGCGGAATCCTCCCCAGTATTTCCTCCGATGAATAGATTCACAAGAGAATTTCTGAAAGCGTGAAATACTGGTTGTATTTCCAACTGACGATTGCATGGACACAGGAGGTACGCATACAAGGAAGTATGTGGTAGATTGCGTTGGGAACTGGCAATCGAGAGCACCAACATTAGGCGCTTTAGGCGACGCATTAGGGCAGGACGCCCGTAAGTAGAATAACGCAGGAGCAGTTATCGGGGAGCAGTTTGCCGAAAAAAATCTCTTGTGAATTCAAGGAACAAGAGAGGATTTCTTGCTAATATTAGGATTTTTTTGCTCTCTGGTATCTAATCTTCTCACATTACTCCTCACTCACACACAGGCCTCCCGCATCAGTATTTTTGATTCCCCATACAGACATATAAACAATCGCTGAAATTTTAATAGCAGCTCAGACTAGAGTTGTCGAAGAATGATAAGTGCACCTTGCGGAGAGAATAAAAATTAAAGATTGAGACAAGCATCCGATTATATATCTACTTGTATAATTATATAAATAGATATATACTTCTCCTATGAAGTCGATAACGTTTTTAGGCAATTCACTAGAGTCGATAAAAATTTTTCCATCATCCATCAGCAGCTAGACAAGCAGCTGGTTACCAGCTCGACCGCGTTCAGAAAGGATTGGAGCCAACAGACTGGAAACCGATGAACGCAATCGGCCAAGGGGTAAAGGAAATTCGCATCAAGCATGAAGGAACATTCCGGGTT
>CALZJE010000126.1 GCA_945787715.1 uncultured Ectothiorhodospiraceae bacterium
ACAAGGTCCACAAGGTCCACAAGGTGAACCTGGTTCCGAAGGACCAGAAGGACCGCAGGGTCCTGCAGGTTTATTTGACAAAATTGTTGTCGAAAATAACTGTAATGTAGATCCAATCCTTCCAAACAGCACTCGGCTTGAAGCTTGTTTGGCGCAGTGTGAAACAGGCACAATGGTAATAGGAGGTGGTTGTTCTGTCTTTTCGGCCAGCCCACTTGTGTTGATTCGCAATATCCCAATCACATCCCCTAACGCAGCTGGTGGTTGGGAGTGCGGTCTAAGGAATCTTGATAGTGAGTTTTCTTCACACGTCTCAGTTGTTGAAGCCAAGGCAATTTGTGCGGTGATGCCTTAAACTATATTGGATTAAATAGGTTCAATGCAGTAAAAAGTGTACGCCGGCATACAGCCGGCGTACTACACATTAACAAGCAATACAACTCTGGCTTCGACCCGAAGCTGGAGTTGTTATTGGATTTCTCAAATGTCTACTAGGCACAATGAGTGGACATGACGACGCTTTCAGAACTACAATAAATTTAGCCGTAAGCAGACATTAAAAATATCGTTAATTAAAGTGATGAATGACAGAGAGATGCGATCACTCATCTATCAAAACATCTTCTAGCTACAGTTTGCTCCGATGGTTCCACCATATTATTTACTTCATATATTGAGATATCTGTTGGTGTTTTAAAATTTTGTATAGCCAAGCCAGAGCTGGACGACACGATTATTTTTCGTACGATGATAAATTAATGTGGCATTGGTGCGACGCAGAGTGTTTGTCTAATATATATCTGGATCCAGACTTATGAATTGCCCCCGGCTTTTCACATATCACATGGAGTTTGCATTATAGTTAATATTATTTGTATTAATCTAAGGATGAGATCTAATGAAGATAAGACATTTTCTCTACAACGCATTTTTAATAGAGGATGGGGAAACGAAGATTGCTATCGATCCTGGGCAAAACCTCAAACTATTTGAACTTAGTAGTCTGATTCCGAAGTCAGAATGGAGCAGCATAACGCATATCTTAATTACACATGGTGATCCAGACCATCATTGGCAGTCGGATAGAGTGGCGGAAGCTTCAAATGCATCTGTTGTTTGCGGCAAGGAATTGGCAAAAATTGAAAACGGTGAAATACTTGTTATTGATCCACGTGGTCGAGAATTAACATCATGGATTCCTATTAAGAATGTTAATCTGCTGGATGTCGGGGAATCAATCACTCTGGGTCAAGTGAATGTTGAGGCGGTCAAATCAGTACACGGTCCGATCGAAATACCAATCCTATGGTTTAAAATAAAAAAACAACCTGGTCCTGGTGAGAGAACGGGTTTAGGATCAATGGGTTTTAAAATTACCATCGGCGATAAAACTGTTGTTAATCTTGGCGACTCTTTATTACTGAAAGAATGGGAGGGATTAGAACCAGACGTACTTATGCTTCCCATTGGTGGCAAGGGAAATAATATTTGGACGATGGATGTGCCCGATGCAATTGAAGCCGTGAAACTTATATCACCTAAAATAGTTATCCCATGTCACTATAATATTTATTTCTTTTGGACTAAAAATATCGCTTCAGCAGATGATCAATTATTCAAGCGTGAAGTGGAGAAATTGGGAATCGAATGTAAAATTATGCACTATGGTGATGAGATTGAAGTTTAAAAATCATGGCAAAATTTTATTAGAAAATAAAGGTGAGTTCCCTTCTGGAGGTCATTTCGCTGACTCTCTGCAGGCATCAGGGAATCGATCAGCTGCCTTCTATTGAATGTATTATACAAACTGGAGTGTAACACTCAATATATAACTCAATATCTCTTAAGGTTTATTTATTCTCATTCTGTACTAAGCTCATAATATAACAATTCAGTCAGAGTAAAGAAGAATGGATACTCTTGTTTCATTAAGAAACATTTCAAAAACCTATCATTTAGGTAAGACAACAGTTCCTGCTTTACAACATGTCTCGCTTGATGTTGGAGCTAGTGAGCTTGTTGCCCTGAGTGGACCATCCGGTAGTGGTAAAAGTACCTTACTGAATACTTGCGGTTTGATTGATACGCCAGACGAAGGAGAATATACACTCGGAGGCGAGTCAATGCTGTCACGTACCAGCAAGGAGCTTACTATGGTGCGGCGCAACAAAATCGGTTTTGTGTTCCAGAGTTTTAATCTTGTGCCGGTAATGACGGCGTATGAAAACATTGAATACCCACTATTGTTAACAGGGTTGCATGATGCTGAGAGAAAAAAGCGTGTTGATGAAATTATGAATCAAGTAGGTCTGGAGCAATATCAACAGCAATTGCCTGATCAACTGTCTGGTGGGCAGCGCCAACGAGTTGCAATGGCACGTGCATTGGTAAAACAACCCATGCTGGTCATTGCTGATGAACCCACTGCTAATCTTGATACCCAAACCGCAACTCACATCATTGACCTGATGAAAGATTTGAGCAGACGTTATGGCACTACTTTCCTTATTGCTACTCATGATCAACGCATGACTGAACGTTGTGATCAAAAGATTATCTTGGTCGACGGCAAGATTAATACCCATGACATGAATATGACTAGAGATAATGCGTTGGATAAAGGGGGGAATGGTTGATGAAATGGCTTTTATTTGCATTTAAAAATGTTTTACGTAATCGACGACGATCCCTAATAACTATCATTATCACCGCGATTGGCTCTTCCGCGATTTTAATCGGTGGAGGTTTTGCTCTATTTACTTATGATGGCTTGAAACAAGGTGCCACTCGGGCGTCTGGTCACCTAGTGGTTGCACATAATGAATATTTTTCCGGTGAAGAAGATTCTGCCATGCAATATGGCTTATCTAACTGGAAAGATATAAAGCAGCGTATGGAACAAAATGAACATGTAAAGTGGGTTATTCCTCGTATCCAACTCTCCGGATTAATTTCAAATGGGGAGAAGACAGCCATTTATATGGCAGAAGGTGTGGATCCTGAAGGTGAATCCAGGGCCAGAGAATTTTTAATCCATAAAGGTGAATGGCTATCATCAATATCAGCGGAGAATGAAGATGCCCAGATTTTGTTAGGAAAGGATCTGGCAAAAAGTATGAAAGCCGATATTGGCTCTTCGCTTACTTTGTTGTCCACAACCGCAGACGGCGCATTAAATGGGATAGATGTAAAAGTGCGTGGAATATTCTCCACTGGCGTACCTGAAATGGACAAGCGACTGCTATATGTTGATATTCCTACGGCACAAGCGTTATTAGATTCAGAAAAAATCAGCACTTTACATGCTTATTTAAACGATACTGATGATACAGAAATCGTCTCTGACAAATTTCACGCACAGTTTCCTAATAATACACTCAAGAACTGGGAGGAGTTGGCTTTTTACTATGTTGGAGTAGTCAATCTTTATAACCGGCTTTTTGGGGTACTAGGGTTAATCATTGTCATCATCGTTTTCTTTTCTGTCACTAACACCATGTCTATGGTGGTCCGTGAGCGCACTCGTGAAATCGGTACCTTGGCGGCGATGGGTACTTTACCACGGGAAATATTGCGAAACTTTGTGCTTGAGGCTTTAGTGATCGGTATCATTGGCTCAGTATTGGGAATGGCAATCGCTGGTGGCTTTATTGTTTTCCTGGAAAATGCTGGCATTATGATGCCACCACCACCGGGTCGTAATGTGGGTTATCCCTTGCTGGTTTATTTTTCCGGGCAGTTGTTCGTGTTAACCACAATCGTTTTAATTGGGATTTCAGTTTTAAGCGCTTTGTTAGCAGCACGCAAAGGCATTCGTCAACCTATTGTGGATGCATTGGCTCATGTTTAAAAATATTCTCTTCTCTATTCTATTAGTCTTCTTTGCTTGCCATATCAGTGTAGCCGACGATGACATAAAATCTATATTAAAAATGGCAGATGGCTACCGGCAGCAAGGTGTAGAGTTATTAATTAAAACTGAAGTGAATCTTTATGTAAAAGACAAACTGGATAAACAATCGCTTTATCACGTGTTTGTGAAATCCAAGCGACGTTCTCTGGTCGTTTTTAAATCCGCTGGAGAGCTTGGGCAAAAAGTGCTCATGCTTGACGATAAATTCTGGATAATTTTGCCCAATACACGGCGGCCTATTCGTATAACCCCTATGCAAAAATTGCTGGGCGAAGCCTCAGTGGGTGATATCGCCACTTTAACCTGGAGTGAGGATTATGACGGCACCATTGTCGATCGTAATATCACAGAGCAAGGTGTTGACAGCATCAAACTTGATTTAATCTCTACAAGAAAAGGTACAACTTATCATCGCATCGAATTATTTTTAAGTCAAAAGGATTATTTTCCGATAAAGGCAAATTTGTATTTAAAATCAGGAAAGTTGGCAAAAGAGTCTTATTACGAAAGTGGCACTATGAACGATCAGCGCCGGGTTGTTGCTATGATATTAGTTGACCGAATCAATAAAGATCAGAAAACGATAGTAAATTATCAGTCGATGGAAAATAAAATCATTCCTGATAAATTTTATAATCCGGCGTTTCTGGTTAGAACTGATTTACCCGATTAGACATATATCTTATGTTTTTCAGACTCTTGATTTGGATAACACTGACCTTAATATGTTTTCCAATTTTGGCTGATACGGCCATTGGATATCGGTTTTTTCAAAAATCATCGCAAGCTAACAACACATCTATTTTTAATGTAACAGATAAGAACGATAATTTTTCACATAGTCAACTCAATGAGCTCTATGCAAATCTACAAGTAAAAGGATTTAATCTATTCGCCACCTACAATGTGATTTATACTGAAGATCACAAAACGGAAGATGATGGTGTGTTAAATGAGGCTTATTATGATTTCTCCGTGTCTAGTCTAGATTTCACCATTGGGAAAAAGATCTTAAGTTGGGGCGTCGGTTACGGATTTCGTCCCTTAGATCTTATACAGCAGGAAAACCGACGAGTTTTGATATCACAATATCTTGAAGGTGTACCGCTAACAAGTGCTGAATATTATACAGGAAACAGCGCAATTTCTTTCCTTATCGCAAATCGTGAGCTCATTTCAGAACGTCAATCCCGATCAAAAGATTATGAAGCAGTAGTAAAGCTTTATTCCTTGTATAACGATTGGGATTTACATGGTGTAGGGCATTATTCTGAAACATTTGGTGCGAGTTTGGGATTGGGTTTTTCTACGGTGGTAGGAGAAGAACTGGAATTGCATGCTTCATCGACCTATCGTTCGCGTTATCATAAACTCATCAATGTTTTAACCGAATCAAACGAAACATTTGCGCTAACTGATCCTGTTCTCGAGAAACAATATCATGATTGTATCAATGCAGTCCTCGGTTTTTCATGGACCTTCCAGTCGGGCCTCACTGTCATTGGTGAGGCATGGCATGACTGTTCTGCCTATACCTATTCCGAATGGGCTGCAATGCGGGATTTAACGAAACAGCAACAGTTATTACTCAGTAGCTTATCGCAAACAGCACGAGATGCAACCGGAAAGCAAATTGAAGGAAATCAAAGATATTTCAATCAAGCCAATATATTGCAAAACAATTTGTTTACCCGACTAAGTTATGACGGGGAAAAAACGGATCCTTACTTGGATGTTTTGTTAACACCTGATGATGGGGGAGTCGTACTTAGCACATCTATCGAACATGAAATTAAGCAAAACATTCTGTTATTTGCCAATGCACGCTATTTTACTGGTAGACGCTATTCTGCATATCAACAACTCGGTGATCAAGCGTTAATTTATCTGGGATTTCGTGCGGAATTTGTTTTGTAGAAAATGTAGGCGCTTTAGGCGAGGCAAAACGACGCGCAATAGCCTGGCTATTGCAAGGAGTTTTAACGCAGTAATGGAATAAACAGGGTGTGCAATAACACCTATATTTCAATCATCATGGGTATATAATCTCGGACACAAATTTTTACGGTTAAAATTTGTGTAGTCCTAATATGATTATGTCGGCGAAGTATTTTCGATTAGCTAATGTTTAGCCAGCCCATATTCATTTCTGTTGATATAAATCATTAATCGAAAGAAAAGTACCCTTAAACAAAATAGGCACGGACCTTCCATTAGGGCTATTGGCTTGCAGGTGAAGATGTGGTTCATTGGAGTATCCCGAATTACCAACTTCACCAAGTATATCTCCTGTTAGAACTTGGTCACCACTTGTAATGCGTAAACTATTCTGCTTTAAATGGGCAAGCATAACCTCAATTCCGTTACACGCGATAATAATATGATTCCCTGATGATTGTTCTCGATCTATTTTGGGTGGATTATTGTCTGGTATGTTTGAAATCGCGTTCAATATTTTCCCGTTACAAGGACTCGTTAACTCTGTTTCATAAATATTATACTGCTTGAGATTATTTGGGAAAAGACTAACTGCTCTATTACCAAATTGGTTTAACTTAACTATATCAATAGAAAAGATTGCTTGTGGGGCTACGCTATGAAATGGATTTGTCAGGGAATTGCTGCCGCCTTGTAATACAATATAATTACCTTGGGTTAATGGGAAATCAAGTGCAACAGCATTACCCGAATAATAACGGCCAGAATAGACAAAAAAATTCAATAGTAGTGTGCATAAAACAAACAGAACCATTAGTATAAGTCGAGGTTCATATCGTTTATGTTTAGAGCAAGAGAGATTGCGTCGTGTCAGATAGGAATATATAACTGAAACAGTAAATAAACCAAGGATGAAAAATTTCAAATAATAGCTGGAAAATGCCCACGCTCCGATCTGGAAAAATATTAAAACAATGTTTCCAACAAGTAAAATTTTAACAAACCATTCAGGTTTGGATACTCTTGGGTTGTAGATCAACCATAGGATAAATAGCAGAGGTAGCAGTACTGTTATTAAGCCAAGAAATAAAATTATCATACTGTTATTGTCGTATGTATTCAGGTTATTTAAGACGTCGTGTAAACAGTATCATAAAATCTGCTGGAGCTAACGACAAATGAAAGAATAAAAGTCAACGATAAGAACGAGAACAGATAGCTTTCATCTTCACATAAATAGATACTTCAACCATCGATGGCTTTAACATAGATAAATCTGATATTAGAAACTTAGAATAAAATAATAAAGTGATTACGGCCAACTCAACGTAAGAGCCACAAAATCTACAAACATATTAGGAGTCTAAAATGCCGAAAACCCCCAACCCCTTACTCGAAATGACAGATGCCATAAGCTATGAAGATCATCAACAAGAAAGGCCCGGAGAGTCATTTGTTGAAACAGCCCTTCCAGGCTTCAAACAAGCGTTGAATGCTCGTCGTGCTATCCGTGAGTATGACGGCAATTCGATGCCAGAAGCTGTGATGAAAGACTGTCTTCGTGATGCTACTTTGGCGCCGAGCTCATCGAATTTGCAAACCTACGAACTCTACTGGATTCGCGACTCAGGGAAGGTTGCCACAACTTTGTCCTATGGTATTTGGCATTGAATTTAAAAAAGAATATTCTATGAATCATTTAACCGAGTATGTAGAAGATCAAATATGGATTTGTGAATACCCTATTCGATACGCAGGGATAGACCTCTTCGGACGTATGACGATCATCAAATTGATTAATGGTGATTTGCTGATTCATGATCCCTGTAAAATTGATGTTTCTATTAAGCAAGAAATAGATGCTGTGGGTGATGTAAAATATATCGTTGCGCCTGGTTCTTATCATCACTTATTTGTGACTAATTTTCAGCAGGAATATCCAAATGCAGAAACCTATCTTTGCCCCGGCCTTGAACGAAAACGAGCAGATTTAAAATTTGATTGGATTCTGGGTAATACAGCGGACCCCAGGTGGTCAAACACGCTAGAGCAAGTTGTTGTGCAAGGGACAAAATATATGTGGGAAGTTGCATTTTTCCACAAGCCATCAAAAACATTAATACTGGTTGATTTGCTTGAAAATATTGGTGATGACTTTCAACATCCAACAAGTTTATTATTGCGAGTTTGGTGGAAATACATTTTTCGCATGTGGAACAATCCCAAAGCTGCACCAGAGTATCAAATGGGTTGGGGTGATAAATCGATCGTTCGTAATAGTCTTCAAAAGATCATTGCTTGGGATTCAGAGCGAATTATTTTATCTCATGGTGAGCTGATAGACAATAATGTACAGGAAGTGCTCACGTTGGCTTGGGAAAAAGTACTTTAGATAGATAACCGTGGCGATTAAAAATTCGGTGTAATTGCACGCCCTATTTTTTCCATGACTGTGTTGAAATATCTCGCAATAACACAGCTATTACTCGTCATTTCGCCTTGTCATAAACTTAACAACCACCAGATAAAGCTGGTGGTTGTTAAGTTTATCTGGGTCGCGAGCAATGGCTTTAATGAAAGACTCTCTATTATGAAACTCATCCTCAATATGGCTTCCCAAGTATCCGGAGAAACCTGTTATTAGCACTTTTTTCAACTTGCATACTTATTTCATTTTCATCTCATGCAAAAACTAGAGCTTATTTTTATACATTATTTGAGTATTGTGAATAATTGGGAAGAACATTACAAATGAGCATTAATCTTGAAGGCACCAAAGAATTATTGATTACGGATTCAAATCTTACCATCTTGATATTGATTGAAGAGGTTAATAATCGCGCTAACGTTTACTGAACCGTTGACCTATACTTAATTATATTTAGAAGGGAGAACAACCATGAATAAACAAATAAGCATAATTATGTTGTTGTCTCTCAGCTTAATGCTTATTCTCCCTTTCTCTTCCTTTTCCGCGCAAGAAGTAGGTGAGACCGTGACCAAGCACGGAACTGTCAACGATGATTATTATGTTGTGGGTGGCACCGTTGACATCGACGCTGACATTGCAGGAGACGTGTTGGTGTGTGGCGGGGATTTGTCTGTTGGGCGTCATATTCAAAGCGATCTTATGGCCTGTGGAGGATCGGTCAACATACGCGGAGAAATACTAGATGACGTTCGCACTGCGGGTGGAGGTATTTATATTGACGCAAATATTGGTGATGACCTTGTCGCAGCCGGCGGGGTAATTAATGTTTCCTCAGGAACATCCATCGGAGGTGGGGCTTGGTTGGCAGGTGGTGATGTACACATGGCTGGCACAATTAACCAAGGTCTGTCCATAGAGGCCGGCAACATTCGCGTATCTGGTACAATCCATGGCGATGTAGAGCTTGAAGGTGGGGAAATTCAAATCCTCGAAGGTGCCCTCATTGAGGGGAGTTTGCATTACAAGAGTCCTAATGAAGCGAAGATTCATCCCGACGCTAAAATCATTGGCAATGTTACCTACGAACAAGTGGAGTGGGGTCCTCCTCACAAAGCTTATGGTATCTTCTTTTCACTTACGATGATAGTTGCCTGCATTGTATTGTTCTTATTGTTCCCCGGTTTCACAATGTCATCAGTCGGAAGAATATCGGCCGATCCATGGAAAAGTCTTGGGGTAGGTTTCGTGTTACTTTTCGTTACCCCGATAGCTGCCGTCTTGTTAATAAGTAGTGTGTTGGGTATATGGATTGGTCTGAGTGTTTTGGCACTGTTTTTTGTGTCATTGCTTTTGGGTTTTCTAATTAGCTGTTTCTTTCTTGGAGATTGGGGTGCACGACTTTTACATAAGGATGTCACCACTTCAGGGCGCCGGTTATTTTCCGTCGCCATAGCCATTATTCTTTTTGGCTTCATACAACTTATCCCGGTGATAGGTGGCTTGCTAACACTTGCACTATCAATGTTAGGAGTGGGGGCAGGGGCATTGCAACTACATTTTGTCTACCGTCAAACAAATGGAATGTAATCGGTTATGTTAACGAGCGAAATACGGCGCTGTGTTATGTTCATAGTTACCCATGTTTGTATTGTATCGATCGAAGACTTATCGATGGAATAAAATCCTGGCTACATTCGGAAACGTTTAGGGTTTAATAGTTTGTCCCTTCAACTTGCTTGCGATTTAGAGTAAACACAAATGTCACAGAAAAACTACGTTTCACAAAAGCCTCGGTTGTTAAAGAACTTCGATAAATCGATTTCTCGCATCAGGCCTGTGCTTATATCCCATTATGGTGAGGAGCAGGTAAACACTTTAATAAGGGATTCACACCAAGAATATGAAACCCTCATACCACAGATTCCCTACATTGGCGAAAAAAGCCCTTTCCTGGTTTTGTTGCTTCCAACGATTCGGTGCCTGGCCATTTATCGGGCACTACAAAACCAAGGCAAGACCGTCGAAGATGCTGGACAAATAATTTTTGAGATGAGCGAAGCGGAATTAAAATCCATTCCCAGACTTGTTCGTCGTTTGCTTAGTTTTTTTTGGTTTTCCCCATGGTTTTCAAAACGCTTAAAAAAACGGGCGAAAGAATCTCAAGAGCGAGAGTACCCGGGTAACTTTGTCATGAATTACATTGAAGGCGATGGACAAAAATACGATTACGGAATTGATTATATTGAATGTGCTAATGTGAAGTTTCTTCAAGTGCAAGGCGCTTTGGAATTGGCGCCCTATATATGTGCAACGGATAAAATGGTTAGTGAGATGCTTGGCTGGGGATTGAGTCGATCAATGACTATCGCAGAGGGTTGTGAAAAATGTGATTTCCGATTTAAGAAGGGTGGTCAGACATTTGTTCAGGTTCCTCAATCGTCAAAGCAAGTTAAACAGAATATTTAAGCCAATTAAATATTTCAAGTCAATGAGATTCAAGATAACTCATATTGGTGTTGAGTGAAAAAAGAATAATATGTCTTAATTCATGGAGGGGGATTAAAAATGCCAAAGTATGATATCTGGCAATCCCCCAGCTTAGTAGACACTTAGTTTAGGGTTGTTAAAAATATTTAATTTTGTTGTTGAATAAAATAAACGCATCTGTTGGCAGTTTGTGT
>CALZJE010000127.1 GCA_945787715.1 uncultured Ectothiorhodospiraceae bacterium
GTCTCAGAATCGATAGAAGCAACTGCCGCTTGATCAGCGCCGGTAGGTATACGGAATTGGCAATGACCTTGACTAGTATCAACATGCACGACAGGAAAATGTTTTCCTGCTGTTTTAACCGGCAACATAGATTGTTGAAAATGAATATCGAATGGGCTACCACATGCACTACAACGCGGACTTAGCCATAGTCCGTCGTGGCCCAAATAAATTGCTAATTGGCGCAGAAGAAATTGACGATCACCAATACTTAACTCATGCAAAATATTCCAATTTGGTTCCTCATCTGCAATTTGATCGACTGCGGCTAACAAAATTTTAGTTATCTGATTCGGCAAAGACTCTGTTGTTTCTCTGCTATCCGCAATTGCCAGTTCAATGGCGCCAGTGACAGATTTAAAAACACATTGAGTGCGACGTTGTCCGTCAACAACTACTCCTCCTGGTAGTTCCATGCCATATACCTCCAATCTTCATCCTTGTGACTGCTTTAGGATTCGCTCGGCTCGCTGACGCTAGTATCACGTTGCCAACCTTCATGCTGCAAAGTAATCGATTGAATTCCCACCGCGTTCATTGTACCGGCATCTAAATCAGGTAAAGCCTGGTAATCGGATACCCACGCGCGAAACAACTTGTAGGAGATAGCAACCTGCCCTTGAAGATTAAGAACGTTTACTACAATGTCCTTGCGAAAATTCTTCAATGACATTGCGGCATCGCCCTCGAAGTTATTGACCAAATTGGCCCAGTCTTCAAACACGGGATCATGGGTTAAACCTTGTTCCAACGTTACCGCTTCATAGCTCGTTCCACCGGGCATAATTCGCTCATAGGAAGGATCTCCTGCGGCACGCCATTTTATAGACTCGGTCTTTTTCTTCAACGCCCCCATTTTTTTTAGACCTGCTACTGGTTTGCCATCAATGAGAACTTGGAATTTAAAGGTGCGATACGGATCATATCGATGCGCATTAACTGGAAACATCGGTGCTGCCATAACTTATCCTCCTATTGTCCTACTTTTTGCTGTATCCGAACGATGACAAATTCGGCCGGTTTAAGCGGCGCAAATCCGACGATAACAACCACCTGGCCACGATCAATGTCCCCTTGGGTCATGGTGTCACCAAGACCACAGCGGACAAAATAAGCATCCGAAGCTTTCGCGCCTTGAAAGGCGGCAGCCCGAAATAAACCATTCATAAATGAATCGATATTCGTGCGCAAAGCTGACCATAACGGTTCGTCATTAG
This sequence comes from uncultured Ectothiorhodospiraceae bacterium, assembly GCA_945787715.1. Taxonomy (GTDB): domain Bacteria; phylum Pseudomonadota; class Gammaproteobacteria; order S012-40; family S012-40; genus CALZJE01. The sequence continues at coordinate 1,257 of CALZJE010000127.1, forward strand.
GCTCAAAAACTGCCCACTGTATGCCACCATAAATGCTACGTTCTATAAAAATCGCGGTTCGCCGCACCGGCACGTAACGCCACTCAGGATCGGCTTTAGTTGCCAGGGTTCGACTTCCCCAAAATACAGAGCCAAAATTTGGTAACTTACGAATACAATTAATCCCCAGAGGATTCAATTGATCTTGTTCACCGTCTTCGACAGTGAACTCAAGACCAGCCACACCGCGAAGTTGTGCCTCGACGCCGGCAGGTGCTTTCCATACTCCACGTTTACCATCAATTTTGGCCCACATACCCGCAGCAAAAGCGGAAGGCGCAATGGTCAGAGTTTTCTCTGCATTAGGATTGGTATCAACATTATAAAATGGATTCGCGACTTTGACCCATGGGTAATAAAGTACGGAATAAGTAGAAGTGGGTAAACCCATACTGGAAACTTGTGCCCCTTGCTCCAATTCCTCATCGGGAGGTGGATCAAGAATGAGCACACGATCTTTCATGGCTTCACAATGCGCCAATGTCTGACTAATCATGGGATTTCCCGAACCATCGGCAGCCCAGTATTGACCAGGTAAAACCATGATGCTGACATCGCGTACTTTGCGCAAAACGTTTGCATAGAAATCACCGTAATCAAGCGCACCGGCAGGCGCCTCGCCTCCGCCAGCAAGCGCGGTTCCCTGGTCTAGTGTACCTAGATCATTCTCAAGAATAATTCGAGCAGTTCCATGTTCGATTTCCCTTCCAGCAGATTCACTCACAGTGTCAGTTGACTGTAAATTCATGATATCAGCCAAGCCCCCAGATGAACCATCAGCAATACTAATTGATGAGTTGCGCGAGCTGCTGCTACCTGATGTCAACACAAAACGCTCGCTGCTATCACTAGTGTCGATGACATATTGGCACTTAAAATCTTTATATGCAGCAACGTTCGAATCGATCGTCTTTACGGCATTTTGTACAGCGGTCGCAATCCGAACGCCATCGGCCTGACGATCTCCTTCCAACAGCAACTGGCTAGTGTCAATGGATAAGGTTTGATTACCATGGTCATCGATATTGAGAGCTAATGTAGTAGTACCTGTTAAACTTGTTGAGAAATAGTTATTTGCTTCACTAGCGAGATCATCACCTGTAAACGTGGCTTTTTGATTAGAATCCAATTTTAAAAAGCGCGTGAGGTTGCTCGCACCTTCTGCACCATCGACAACGTCTACCGATGATTGAGATCCCGCTTCACCAGACTGTAATTCAAAGCGTCCACTACTGTAATTACAAGTAAATGATGCATAGGCGGTTTGTGTACCTAATGCTCTCACCAGACGTTGAACTTCGGTAGCCACAGCTCCGCCGTCAGTATTATTATTAGTACCGCCCAATGAAATCGATGAAACATCTAACGAAATTTGTTGTGCACCCAATCCATTAATATTTAATGTCATGGTCATTGTGCCGGACATGCCACTGCTAAAAGCATCGGCGGCATCAGACATTTCACCGCCTGTTAATAAACCTTGTTGATACTGACTTGCTGTTATAGCGGAAACTATTTTGACATAGTTCGAATTATCGTTGACCTGAGTAAGGAGATAGTTATCATCCTCGGTATTCATTGTCAGGTCGGAAAAGGTTTCGTCCTTTTTAAATGCACCTTTTTCATGATGCCCAATTTCCATATCAAATACCAAAGCATCTTGATCAGGTTTGATGATGCGATAATAAACATCATTTCCCCATTCACCAATACTTGTCGCTCGAATGGTAATAGTGTTGTTTTCATCTTCGCTGTTAACTGTTGATGATGCCGCCGCGCTCGGTGAGTCATCACTTGCCATACGACAAATGTAAGCGTCTTTACCCCCGTTCATGAAAAAAGCTTGCACAGCAAGGCCCATATGGTCGCTATCCGAATCAATATTTCCGAAAGTTGACACATAATCATCACGACTATGTATTAAAACGGCTTCTCCAACAGGTCCCTTTATTGCGCGACCCACAAAGGCCGCAGTCGATGTAGAGACTGCTTCGATTGGTTTTGAACCACTGGGGATTTCTTCTATATAGACGCCAGGATGACGATAAGTCGGCATGATCAACCTCCTTGTTATTGTGAATGAATTGGCATGCAGGTATGGCGGATAATTAATGTATTAATCTCACCAACCAACGCGAATTACTTCCATACTCGCGCTATGATACTCTGTAAGTCATATTCAAATAAATATGCTTAATTCTATTCCAACATCTTCTATGCTTTAACAATATATCTGCATATCAACAACTAATCAATATTATTTTGAATGCGCTTAATGTCATTTATTTTAACTATATAGTCTAAAATATTTTTCTTACAAATGTTTCCAAATCAATTGCCGTCACTGAGCTTACTCCATTTTGATAGATATTTATTTTTTAGGAAAACAGCAATAAGGAGAGCATCAAATGAACAAATATTTGGGTTGAAGCTTTACATAACAATACAAAGACACAGCAATATAGTAGGCCACCGAATTCAATAGTGCAGTATCTAAAAGATGATGTGATTTCACGACACTAAACTAACCTAAGCTGAACTAAGTCGAACTAATCTGAACTTTAAAAACATCATAGATGATTTTTTAACGAAACTCCGATACAACTTGTCGCAGTCAGTTGTCACTTACAGCTTACTGACCTGATAGTGCCATTCACTTGTTTGTTAATCCCTTTATTTTGAGTACAATAAGTTAAAATAAATTTTCCGACACCAAAACGAGTATTATTATGATTCCCGAAGGACAAGATAAACAGCAGAAAGAAGCATACCAACAAACATTTGAAACCGTAGCCAACAAATATGGTACAGGCGCTTGTCGCTTCTTCCACGACAGTGGCGAAATCATGGCGCATCTACACAATTTAAAAGGAGATGAACATATCCTAGACGTTGCAAGCGGAACAGGCGCGGCTGCGATCCCACTGGCGCATCAACTGCTAAACGGAGAAGTCACTGCAGTAGATTTTTCCGCTTCTATGTTGAATCAAGCAAAAACAAGAGCGGAAAACGAGCAACTTAATAATCTAAATTTTCAAATTCATGACATGACAGCAATGCCATTCAGCGACAGTCAGTTTGATCACGCCAATTGTGCATTTGGTCTGTTTTTTGTTGAAGATATGGTGAGTTTGTTAAGCCACATAAAGAGCAAAGTAAAACCTGGTGGCAATGTTATGATAAGCAGCTTTTGTGGCGATTCGTTTATGCCCGCTGGTGAGCTTTTTTTTAATCGCCTGCGAAAATATGGTCTCGACATACCCGAAACACCCAGCGGTTGGAAACGCATTGCAGAACCAGAAAAATTGTACACGCTATTTTCTGAAGCTGGCTTACACGATGTAACGATTACACGAAAATCGTTAGGCTACTACACAACACCAGAAGGCTGGTGGGAAGTCATTTGGAACGCAGGTTTCAGAGGCCTCGTTGCTCAATTAGACGACAAGCTTGATGATTTCAAACACGAGCATCTGCAAGAAGTGGAGTCCCTTATGGACGGAGAAGGATTATGGCTAGAAGTAGATGTTAATTTTACCCAGGGTGTTAGACCTAACGAATTTTGAAACCAGGAAAAATGCTATAAGCGTTCAACTCACAATTTCTGCATTTAGAATAAAGGATCACAAAAATTAAAAGACATATCCGCTTAATTCTAAGTTTTACATTTGTCTTCTTACTATTAATTGCGGCTGCTGCAGGATTGTATATAACCGAGTCAGCGCTCAATATTTGGGATAGCATGCAAAACCGTCCAACCTGGTTTGTGGCTGTTTTTGTCAGCGCACTTGTCATAATTGCATTGCTGAGCCTTGCGCTTGTGATGAAGCTTTTGTTACCTGGTGCACAAAAAGCAAAGCGCGAACAAACCCCCATTGAATCTGAAGCAGAACTTGAAAAGCGAATAAAAAAAGCTGATGAAGATGGACTAGATGTGCGCCAAGTAAAGCAAGAGATTGCCGAACTGACACAACGCCGTACAGCTGGCAATATCTATATTGCCGTATTTGGTGAAGTCAATATGGGGAAAAGCTCCATCATCTGCGCTATTTTACCGGATGCTAGTCCATCAATTAGCAATATAGCCGGGACGACACAACAAATTACCCATTACCATTGGCAAAGTAGTGCGGGTGATCAACTGATTCTTGCTGATGTACCGGGTACGGAACAAGTAGACTCAAAACAACTATCATCATTAGCTCGTGATGAAGCACTAAGAGCGCATATTGTGATTTATGTGTGTGATGGTGATCTGAACCGAACGCAGTATCAAGAACTTCTCTTACTATGCGAACTTAAAAAGCCAACCATTGTCGCACTCAACAAAAGTGATGTTTACAACAAAGAAGAATTGCAGAAAATTCAAAACAAACTGATTTCGCAACTGCCAGCTGACTATCCCATCGAACTTGTTCTAGTAAGTTGTGGCAGGCAGGAATCAGTTGTGCGTGTTCTGGCAAACGGACATGAAGAAATAATAACGCGACCCATACCTGCCGATGTCTCACAACTGACTCAAGAGATTCAACCAATTGCGTGATACTGCTGTTTTTGTACTCGCGGCATCCTATCTCGATAAAGCTGAAGCCGAGCAACGAAACAATAAAGCCAATGAAACTGTCAATCAGTATACAAAACGTGCCATTGTTGGCTCAATGGCGGCAGTGAGTCCCGGAACGGATATCATCGTCCAGGCATATCTGGGAACTAGCATGGTAAAAGCAATCTGTGAAATTTATCATGTACCGGTGCGAGATTTTGATATTGATACTTTTCTCAAACTGGTACAAACACAAGTGGGTAAAAGTATTCCTGTTATATTGGCCATTGCTGGTAATGGATTAAAAGCATTCCCAGGAATTGGCACCTTGGCAGGAGGCCTGGTTCATGCGACGGCTTATGGTTTGATTTTTGATACCTTAGGGAAAACACTTGTGCGTACCCTGTCAACTCGGAGTGACTTTCAACCGGCGGCAGCAGCGCGAGTATTTCAGGAGACATTGAGTGAAAATTTGGAAAAAGGTACAACAGATCTCATCAAAACTGTTCTCGCCGCAAAACAGAAGCAAAAACTTGACAACTAATTACGGTAAAGCTGATACCCACTCCCAAACTAAAAACAAATTTCAGGATATCGGCGACTCGCATCTATCAATCGCTAAAGAAAGTTTACAGGAATTGTTAAATGACCAGCGCGTTCCTACAAAAGTAAGGGAAGCACTGGCACAGGATTACACGCAGCTGGAGGCGATGCTGGACAAGCTTGAGCACGGGCATATTCATATCGCTGCTGTTGGCCGTGTGAGTGTTGGAAAATCATCTCTGCTAAATGCGTTATTGGGTAAAGAGCAATTCAATGTTAGCCCATTACATGGCGAAACGCGTCAAATTGACATGACAAATTGGGACCAGGCAGACTCAGGTGGAATATTTCTTATCGATACACCGGGGCTCAATGAAGTTGATGGTGAAAATCGAGAGCAAATGACAAAAGACCTGGCCGCACGTTCAGATCTCATTCTTTTTGTTATTGATAGCGATTTAACCAACAGCGAAAAACAAGCACTGCTTACAATAAGCCAACAAAATCGCCCGATTATTATCGTCATCAACAAATCAGATCGATTCAGTAACGATGAGCAAGCGCTATTAAGAGCCTCGGTGCAGAAGCTGACCTCAGGCATCATTAGCGCTAACAATGTTATTTTTACTTGTGCACGGAGTCGAGAACAAGCTGTCATCATGATTGATAATGATGGTAACGAAATCGAAACATCTCGCGAATTAGCTCCAGACGTTAACAACCTAAAAATTCGACTATGGGAAATATTAGAAGAAGAAGGTAAAACACTTGCTGCACTCAATGCGGGTTTGTTTGCTGGTAATTTTAGCGATCAAATTTCAAAACACATTCTCGAAGTTCGCCAGAATTTGGCAAACAAACTAGTTCGCACTTATTCGGTTAGCAAAGGAATTGCCGTTGCTGTCAATCCTGTGCCGGTTGCTGATTTGTTTGCGGCAGCTGTGCTGGATATTACAATGGTAGTGCATTTGAGTCGTGTTTACGGCTTACCATTAACGAAGAATGAAGCCAGTTCGTTGGTAAAGGTAATTTGTGCTCAAATGCTTGCGTTGATTGGTACGGTATGGGCAGTTCATCTAATTTCGTCATCTTTGAAAATCGGTACCGGCGGTATATCCACAGTAGTAACTGCAGGCGGACAAGGAGCAATCGCTTATTATAGTACTTACGTTGTTGGGCAAGTCGCTAAACGCTATTTTGCAGCAGGGAAATCCTGGGGAGCGCTCGGCCCTAAACAAGTTGTTGCCGAAATATTAGAAGACATTGACCGAGAATCGATTATAAGAGACGCCAAGCAGGATATTTTGAGTCGCCTTCGTCAGACAGATTGAATCTTTATTAAGTAGATGTTTCATGTTGCCTGAAGTACTAGCGCTGCGTCCTTTAAGTACAGTTACGAATTCCGTCTATTTAATGCCAGCTAGTGCGTTAGGCTTTAAGTGATTCTTTGCCCTTTGGCCAACGCCTTAAGCTTGAAGAAGAAACAAAAATGGAAAAAATGCAGCATCTTTTTGCGTCAAGCCTAAAGCGCTGGTCAAAGGCCAGAAAATAACCTAACGCTTAACGCAGTAATGTCACTGGGGGTAAACGTCATTCATAACTGTATTTAGGGGGCTCAGCACTAGTCTGAAGTTTCCACTGCTAGGCATTCATCAAATAGCTTTTGTTGCTCAGCGGTAAGTTGCTTTGAATCAGACGCCATAGTGCTAAACATTTCATTGCTACACTTAACAAATCGCTGAGGGTGAAATACACCCTGGCTGGCCCCATTAGTTTGTTGTGTCATGTCGATGACTATTCTCGTGCCAAGTACTAAATGTGCAATGAGGAAAAACACTCCATATATCTTGAGTATATTTTTCGTCTGCTTCCCTATAGAGAACAAGGCTACAACCAACGAGAGATAGGTAAACAGGATTGCGACACCATCTACGACGATAGCAATGATGGATAGCAAAACTAGCACGATGGATAATATGGCAAGAGAAGTTTTTAACAGCTTCATATCATTCAGACTGTTTCATCGATATCGTTCTATACATTATCATCCAGCCTTAAAGTCTAATATTTTCTGTATATCGAGTGGTCCAGAATACTGGCAAAAATCGGGATCTTGCTGAGCTATACCGTAAATCGACATACGATCAGCAAGCTCATTACCTTCAATACCCGTGTGAGCCCTAACGTGTGAAACATCAACATCACTGCTTATATTTTCATACAGCTCGTGAGCTTGCTGGATAATTTCCCGGTTTTTTAAATCCCCCGCTGTTTTTCTTTTCCAGCCCTTTTTCTTCCAACCGTACGCCCAAACCGTTATACAATTAATAGAATATTGAGAATCACATAAAACTTGAACACACTTACCCTTATCAATATCTTCTTTCGCAATGAGCAAGGCCTGATACAAAGCATTTAGCTCTGCCGTATTGTTGGTTCCTCGAGGATTATAAAGTCCATACCAAAGTTCAACTAATTTACCCTCACGATAAACCGATACACCTGACGCTGCTTGACCTGGGTTAGGATCACAACCACCATCGCAATA
>CALZJE010000128.1:0-5800 GCA_945787715.1 uncultured Ectothiorhodospiraceae bacterium
TATTTCCAAATTCGCACCAATTTAATCTGTCGTACGCATAGAGCTGCATATAAACAGTGCAAGTTTAAAAATTATAAATTGCAACTCCCTCCTATCTTATTGAAATTTTTAAGGGAAAGCGTTGTGGCATTCAAAATGCAAACGAGTGTATGTACTTGAGTTTTGAAATTTGATTATGGAACGGGAAATATTAATAGTTGCAGATAATGAGCTACACATCAGTTCATTTGAAGAAGCGATAATAAATAAGGGTTATCGTATCAATGCGATTATAAACTTTGACGTTGACCTTAATAAATACGTTGAGTTAAACCGACCAGATATTATTGTCATTGATGTCGAAGCTCCACTAACAGTTTATTTGGAAAAGATACGCGATATAAATTCAAAGTATCCCACACCAGTTGTTATGTTTACGCAGATGAATGATGACTCTGTGACAATAGAAAAAGCGATTAAGGCAGGTGTTCATGCGTTTATTGTGAACAATGTTGAGACTGATCGCATCTCGACAATTATTGATACTGCTGTTATCAGGTTTAATCAATATCAAGAAATGAAGCAACAATTGGAAGAGACCCAGGCTTCGCTCGAAAATAGGAAAACGATAGAAAGAGCAAAAGGGATTTTAATGGAAAATAGGAGCATGAAAGAGCAGGAAGCTTATGCAACGTTGAGGAAAATGGCGATGGATCAAAATAAAAAAATATCCGAAGTCTCGAAAAACGTTGTTGATATGTTCAAGTTTATAAATTAGTAGTTTTAGTAAGAATTAAAAAGTGAAGAGTTATCAATGGCGATAACTTAGCGTAAAAAGTTTTAGATTATTAAATTTAATTTGTGGTTATTGCTGACCACACTAGGCAAAGACGCCTATTTAATACCTCCGGGTAATTGAATAGGCGTTTTTTTTTGGAAAATATTATGGGTTCAATCATAAATAATTCACAAAATACCGATCCAATCGTTATTGTGGGGACAGGTCCTGCAGGGATTCGTGTTGCCAATGAATTATTAGAATTGAATCCAATTGTAAACATCGTGATGTTTGGTGATGAACCTTGGGAACCATACGATAGGATAGCGTTATCTTCATTGTTAGCAGGGGAAGTTAGGCTGGATGAAATAAGTAATCGTGTATCTTCTTCCTCAGTTGTTCAGCATCACAATTGTCGAGTTGTTTCTATAAACAAAATAGAAAAATATGTTGCCGACATTGAAGGCAATAAACAAAGCTACAGTAAGCTAATACTAGCCATTGGTTCTTCAGCACATATTCCGAGCATTCCCGGAGTTAATCTCAAAAACACATACACCTTTAGAAAACTTACTGACATTGATCATCTCATGGCGCGTAGGATTCGCAGTCGTTGTACGGTGATAGTCGGTGGTGGCTTGCTCGGTCTTGAAGCTGCGAGGGCGATGCAAAAAAATAATACCAGGGTCATAATCATTGAGCATTCTACCCGATTAATGAGTCGCCAACTTGATGATAATCTCGCAGAAGTTCTATTAAATGAAGTATTAAGGCTAGGTATCGAGATACGAACAGCTAGCCAGGTTAGAAATATTTGCGGAGAGCACAACGTCGAAGCGGTTGAGCTTAACACCGGTGAATCGATTGAATGTGATTCAATCATATTGGCGACCGGTATTCGACCAAATAAAGATATTGCATTGACCGCAGGATTGATGGTTGGTCGAGGGATTAAAGTTAATAACACACTTCAAACATCTGATCCTGATATTTTTGCCATTGGAGAATGTTGCGAGCATAAGGGCAAAATTTATGGTTTGGTTGCTCCTGGTTATGAGCAGGCAGCAGTAGTTGCCAGATTTCTCAATAATGAAGATGCACAATATCTTGGGTCCATCACTTCAACAAAGCTAAAAGTTATTGGTCTGTCGGTAAAAAGTGTTGGAGAAACCGGAGACCAAATAGATCATATCACCGATCAGATTGTTTCCTATAAAACAGGGAAAGGAATAAACCGCACACTTGTTTTGCGACACCGAAAGTTAATTGGAGCGATGGGTATTGGTGAGTGGGATGAATTCCTAAGAATAGAAGAGGCTGTGGCATCTAAACGCCATTTTTGGCCGTGGCAATTAGGGAAATTTAGTCGCACTGGTGGGCTATGGTTCGGAGAAAACACCCAACAAGTTTCCAGTTGGCCAGCAACAGCACTCATCTGTAATTGTAAAGGTGTCAGTCGTGGTGAACTCAGTAAATGTATTTCGCAAGGTGTTTGTAGTATTGAACAGCTTCAGGGTGAAACAAAAGCATCAACAGTCTGTGGCAGCTGCAAACCTTTATTGATGTCTTTGCTGGGAGAGAGCGAGTCTGTTAAACCACAGATCGCATATAAGGCACTTGGAATACTTAGCATTATTGTCGCCATGCTGTTATCTGTTTTTCTGATTGGAAAACCTATTCCTTATAGCGAAAGCGTTAATTCTTTCAATTTGGATAATCTTTGGATCGATCCCTTAATCAAACAAATTACCGGTTATGCCATTGCTTCATTAACCTTAATTGGAATCGTGTTTATTACATTAAGAAAACGACTTGATGTAAAAATATTAGGAGAATTTTGCTATTTAAGAGTTTCGCATGTTGTGTTGAGTTTACTCGCATTAACTCTGCTTGTAGTCCACACCGGATTCAACTGGGGTAACAATCTAAATTTTTTATTGTTAGCAACGTTTATTGCGGCAAGCATAGTTGGTGTCGCATTAAGCCTGTTAAACGCAAACGAACACAAGGTGTCCCCAGCTCTGATAAAACGCTGGAGACACAATATTAGTCAATTACATATTGTGGTGACTTGGCCGTTGCCAGTATTTCTCGGGTTTCATATAACGTCGGTTTATTATTTTTAGTATGAAAAAATATTTATATAAAAAGCCGCTGCTATTGCTCTGGATAGTACTCGCCGTATTCACAACTGGATTCTACTATGAGCGATTAACGGGCAATGATAGAACAACTTTTTTGCCGGGTGCTGCTACCGATGGACATCATCAGATAATATCCGATTGTAAGTTTTGTCATGGTGATGGTTTTGAAGATGAGAAGGTGCTGCAAAAATCTTGTGTTTCTTGTCATGGTCCGGAACTAAAAGAAGCAAAAGATTCTCATCCGATGAAAAAATTTCGAGACCCCAGGAACGCCGATCGTTTAGAAATTATTAATGCCATGTATTGTGTGACTTGTCATGTTGAACACAAGCCTGAAAGAACAGGCAATATGGGAGTGACTATGCCCGAAGACTTTTGCATTCTTTGTCACAAAGATGTTGCAAAGAAAAGAAAGAGTCATGCGGATATGAAGTTTAATTCCTGTGATGACGCTGGTTGTCACAACTATCATGATAATAGAGCGTTGTATGAAGAATATCTTGTAAAGCATGGAAATTTACCCGCACAGCTACCTAAACAGATTGTTGTTGAGAAAACATTGAATCAATATTTTACCGAGCTGGATGAAAAGTATCGAAATTCCTTAACGATTGATCAGCAAGATTCCAAGCTTGATCAGTTAAATCCGAAGGTATTTGATCAATGGCAAAAATCTCGACACGCAGCAACAGGTGTAAATTGCTCCTCATGTCATTCGAAAAATAATAAGTGGAGCAACTACGCTGATGTGAAAACATGTGAAAACTGCCATGAACTGGAAGTGCTCGGCTTCAAAAGCGGAAAGCATGGCATGATGTTGTCCGCAACGAATGCCACAGTAACTGTTGCGAACTCAAGATTAAATTACAAATCGAAAAAAAATAAAGATCACCTGAGCTGTACCAGTTGCCATGGTGATCATAAATTTAATGTAGATTACGCAGCCATTGATGCCTGCTTGAATTGTCATGAAGATAAGCATTCAAAAAACTTCAAAAAGACAAAACATTATGCCACTTGGCTAAATACGAAAAATGGAACGCTAGAGAGCACTGCAGGAGTGACATGTGCGACCTGTCATTTACCAAGAAAAACGGTTTCACAAAACGGTATTGAAAGAACTTTGGTGCAGCATAATCAAAACGAAAATCTTGAGCCGAATGAGAAAATGGTTCGAAGTGTCTGCATGAATTGTCATGGGCTTCGATTTTCTTTGGAGTCTTTAGCTGATAACGAATTAGTTAAGTCGAATTTTAATGGTGTTTCGAAAATTAATAATAAGGGATTCGAAATGGCTTTAGAAAGAGAATTGAAGAAAAGAGCAAAGAAAACAGAAGAAAATAATGAAGGTTAATCAGGTGTTTTAAATCGTCATTTAATTTAGTCGTTAAAAGAGGAAAATACAATGAAAGTAAATCGATTTCAATTATTCACAACTATTCCAGTGGCAACGTTGTTGACTGTGAGTTTGGCGGGTTGCCAGAAAGAGGAAGCTACTCAATCTGCAGGAATAGCACCTAAAGCAATGGCAGATGCAATTCACTCGGTGTTAGAAGCAGATAGAACGGTATATACCAAAAAAGTTATAACAAGACTTGTAAAAAAAGAGAAGGTGATTAAAGCCAGTGAACAGTTTGAGGATGACAAAGCATTGCCACTACCCGCACAGATGTTTCGTTTTGGCTCAGAGCTAGTGGCAGAAAAAGATAGTGGTTTTAGCTATAGCTTGCAATCTTTATGGCCTATCAACAAGCAAAATGAACCAAAAACTGAAGCAGAGAAAAAAGGTCTTCAATATATCGCAGATAATCCAGGGCAAAATTTCTATACTGAGGAAGAGTTAGGCGGAGTAAATTATTACACTGCTGTTTATCCTGATGTTGCTGTAGCACCACCTTGTGTAGATTGTCACAATGATCACAAAGATACACCAAAAACAGATTTCAAAATTGGTGATGTAATGGGAGGAGTGGTTATTCGAATTCCTATATAAAATCATAAACGCATTAAAAAAATTTTAACCACATTGTAAAATTGCAATTAATCTATATAGAAGGTAAGAAAGGAAAAAATCAATGAATCAAAAGACTAAAAGTACCCGCGGCGTTGTGGGTAGCATCCTAACGGCAGGTTTAGTGTCTTCTATGGCAATGTTCTCAACATCAACAATGGCTGAAAGTATTACAAAAGCATTAACAGAAGGTAAGGCGAAGGTTGATGTACGGGTTCGACTAGAGACAAATGATGTCGATGGTGGGAAAGACGCAGCTACCGCGCTTACTGCACGTACGCGTGTAGGATATGAAACGGGAAAATTTTCTGGTGTTCAAGCGTATGTTGAATTTGAAGATACGATGGCATTAATCGATGAATATTCACCAGAAGATACAAAATACGATATCGTTGCCGATCCAGAAGGTACGGAAATGAATCAAGGGTATTTGACTTATACTGGCGTTGACAAGCTATTAATAAAAGCTGGTCGTCAGCGTGTGATTCTCGATAATGCACGTTTTGTGGGTAACGTAGGATGGAGACAAAACGAGCAAACCTACGATGCTGCTATGCTGCAAACAACAGCAATCCCAGATTTGACGGCGACATATGCTTATGTCAATCAGGTTAATGGTATTCAATATAAATCATCGGATACAGATACCCATTTAGTTAATCTGAATTACACAGGTTTGCCAGTAAAACTAACCGCTTATTCATATTTAATAGATAAGGATAGCAATAAAGATACAGATGATTCTGGCACTTTCGGAGCAAGTGCTTCAGGGAAATTACCTGTTGGCGAAGATATGAAAGCTTTGTATAGGGTTGAGTTTGCACAAATGGGTGACTATGCAGATAACGACTCAGGAGATTCTGCAAACTATTATTTAGTAGAATTAGG
>CALZJE010000128.1:5917-7378 GCA_945787715.1 uncultured Ectothiorhodospiraceae bacterium
AACTGGCAAAGTTGCTGGTGTTAAATTGTTGGCGACTTACCATATGTTCTCATCCGATGAAGGCGGAGATGATTACGGTAGCGAGTTAGATTTACTTGCGGTTAAAAAATTCGGTAAAAACTATAGTGCAGGTTTGAAATACGCCGCATATATGGAAGGTGATGATTTACCAAATAACGACACCAACAAACTTTGGTTATGGGGTGGTGTAACTTTCTAAGCCCTAAAAACAATGGGGCAAGCTTCTTCTTTCATCACCCTCATTCTCGATGACTCAAGATACTTTGCTTGCCCCACCCTTTGTTCCGTGCGGTGAACCTACCTTTATACTTAGACCTCGCACCCTAAGTCGTTCACCGCACATTTTTAATTGTATACACTCATTTTATATTCTAAAAAGTGTTGATCAACCTTCAGAATAACGACCTATCTGTGTTGATATTCGAACTCTTATCAAAGTTTCTCTCTGGCCTAACCGCATAATAAAAATGGTTTTTAGGGTGAATTTTATCCGCTTATTCGGTTGTACATTATCCCGGTTGCCTTCTGTTGTACCCCGGCTTGCAAGTTTTTGTATTTCCAAGTAACTTTAGCTCGGACAGTCTTCTGGCGCATAAACACCTACAAAATAAATATTAATACCATGCCTTCATCCTTAGATAAGTTTACTTTTGTCAAACAACTTCAGGAAATACTACCCTCAGCTTCAGTATTATATGAAGAAGAAGCATTACGACCTTTTGAATGTGATGGTTTATCCGCATATCGTAGACTGCCTTGGATAGTAGTGTTGCCAGAAAGCAAAGCACAAGTTCAAGCGATAATGAAACTTTGTCATGAGCAACAGATTCCTGTGGTAGCAAGAGGTGCTGGTACGGGTTTATCGGGTGGGGCACTGCCACATGAAGAGGGTGTGTTATTAAGCCTGGCGAAGTTGAATAAAATATTGGCCGTGGATGTACTTAGTTGTATTGCTAGAGTACAGCCAGGAGTCACTAACTTATCGATATCGACAGCTGTCGCTCCACATGGCCTTTATTACGCGCCCGATCCCTCTTCACAAATCGCCTGCTCTATAGGTGGTAATGTTGCGGAGAACTCTGGTGGCGTGCATTGTTTGAAGTATGGTCTCACAGTTCATAATATTTTGAAGCTTGAAGTGGTTTTGGTTGATGGCGAGGTTATTACCATAGGGAGCGAAGGGCTTGATAGTGCGGGTTATGACTTGTTAGCTTTATTTACTGGCTCAGAAGGAATGTTAGGAGTAATTACCGAGGTAAGTGTAAAATTGTTGCCAATTCCACAACGAGCTCAAGTCACCCTGGCGGCATTTGATGATGTAGAAAAGGCGGGTAGCGCTGTAGCTGCAATAATTTCTGCTGGCATCATCCCCGCAGGTTTGGAAATGATGGATAAGTTGGCGATTCAGGCCGCCGAAGACTTTGCTCATGCGGGTTACCC
>CALZJE010000129.1 GCA_945787715.1 uncultured Ectothiorhodospiraceae bacterium
ATCGGCTTCAAAAGATTTGTATTCGCCTTCGATAGTGAGAACGTTGTTACCGAGTACTTTTTCAAATAAAACATCAACAGCAACGCCCATAAAGTCGGCCGAATCACCAGCGATACCTGCACCTTCAGACTGTTGTTGAGCAGAAAAGGCGACAGTAAAAATATCACCGAGTCCACCATAATAAGTACTGCTAGTATAGTAAGCTGGATTATCTTCCATGCTCAGAAAGTTGTAGGCGAATCGTGCAGCATAAAGTAAATTATCATCGGCGTTCGACGGGCCACTATAACCATCAAATGCACCGATAGCATATTGGAACTTTTTCACAGTACCCCAAACGGTGATGCCGTTGTCTCGCCCAATCCTTCCTGCTTCTCCACCTTGATCAGAAGGGTAAAGTGGGACTGTATATTGATTCCAGCTTAATGCGTAGAATGGGCCATTCATTTCTATACGATCTGCAGGAGTTAGATGACGTCCCATCCAAATGTTGAATTCTTTACTTGGCTCATATTGGATAATGGCATCAAGCACGGCCATACTGCCGTCAATTTCCTCCGTGTTAAAAGTGAATTTGACATCCTTTGTTGCTTGTCCTGATAGGTAAATACGCGCGTTTTGAATCGCAAAATCTTTAGAAAATGCATCACCGCTTGGAGCGCCATCATTAACCGCTGTAAATGCAGTTCTAATACCTGCGCCAACGCTGATTGATTTGTTCTCACCGACTTTAATAGTTCCACCAGCAAGAATAGAAGACGCAGAAGTTGCCAATACGCCTGCCAGAATAAATTTTATTGGTGATTGGAGTTTGTTTTTCGACATAATATTCAACCTAGTAGTTTGCCCTATAGCCGCATTGGGCTTGGGGATCGGGTTAGCATTCCAAGGCTACTAAAATTATCTTTCTGTGCCTTGATTTAAAGACTGTCATTTCTACAAACGAGAGCATAATCCCAGTGAATCGTTGTAACCTTTGGGTAAGGGAACGTTTGTTGCCATGAATGTAGTATCATCGATTGGTTTCAACGCCACCATTCGGCAAAGCACTCATGCAAATACGTCATATGACGTATATGGTCTAACTTGGAATAATTAGATAATGAAAGGTTGTGCATTGATTATTGATGAAAGGTGATTAATTTTTGTTCGCCAATTAAGTTGTAAATAAGAGAAGGGCCGCCAAACAGTGACTGTTAAACAGCGCGTTTTTCCCACAAAGCGAAAATATAATCAGTGGGTCGCTAATGAGACATTAGAAGATTACGCATTACGGTATACGGCTAAGCGGGCGCGTAAATGGTCGGGTGCTCGTATTGCCAATACAGCTTTGGGTATTGTCTCTTTTCTTGCACTTGAGGCCATTGGTGGTGCAATAACACTTCAATACGGTTTTACAAATTCCTTTTGGGCTATATTGGTGGTTTGTGGTTTGATTTTTTTAAGTGGCTTGCCGATTTGTTATCATGCTGCGAAATCGGGATTGGATATCGATTTGCTCACTCGTGGTGCAGGGTTTGGCTACATTGGTTCAACAATTTCCTCATTAATTTACGCATCATTCACGTTTATTTTTTTCGCACTTGAAGCAGCCATTATGTCTATGGCGTTGCAGTTGTTATTCGGTATTCCTTTATTTGTTGCCTATATTATTAGTGCGCTTGTTGTTATACCTCTAGTCACTCATGGGATTACACGAATCAGTCGTTTTCAATTGTGGACCCAACCAATTTGGCTGGTTCTGCAAATCGCTCCTCTAATTTTTATTTTTTATCACCACGCAGAAGCGGTATCTACTTGGACGCAATTTACTGGATTAACAGAAAGAAGTACTGCGAGTTTCGATCTGTTTTTATTCGGTGCTGCTGTTGCCGTTATATTTCCATTGATTGCACAGAATGGAGAGCAGGTAGATTTTTTACGATTTCTTCCTGAAGAGAAAGAGAAATCGGTAAAATGGTGGTTGTCACTGACTCTTGCAGGGCCGGGCTGGACGATTTTCGGTTTCATTAAATTATTGGTTGGTTCATTTTTAGCGGTATTGGCATTGCAACATGGAGTTTCCTCAGAGCTAGCTGATGACCCCACGCATATGTATTTGGTTGCATTTAGCTATATTACTTCTAATCCGGATGTGGCTTTAATATTAGTGGCTACCTTTGTCATAATCTCCCAATTAAAAATTAATGTAACCAACGCTTACGCGGGTTCAATTGCCTGGTCTAACTTTTTCTCACGCCTTACTCACGATCATCCTGGTCGAATAGTATGGTTGTTCTTCAACGTCGCAATTGCTTTGTTATTAATGGAATTGGGTTTATACCAGGCATTTGAAAGTATCTTAATCACCTATTCTGCACTGGTTCTTGCCTGGGTTGGTTCAATTGTTGCTGATCTGGTTGTTAATAAACCGTTAGGATTAAGACCTGATCATATTGAATTTAAACGAGGCCACCTCTACGATATTAACCCTGTTGGCGTGTTCTCTATGCTCATCGCCTCTACCTTGGGAATATTTGGGCAATTGGAAATGTTTGGTCCTACGTTTAAAGCCTTGTCACCGTTTATTGCTTTGTTTACACCTTTTATCACTGCACCTCTCATTGCATATCTTACAAAAGGTCGCTACTACTTAGTGAGAGAGAATGAAATTCTTGCACCGGAACATGGTAAAGAAGCCCGATGTCTTATATGTGAAAATACTTTTGATTGTGAAGACATGATGACTTGTCCTGCCTATCAGAGTAACATTTGTTCACTCTGTTGTTCACTTGATTCGAGTTGTCATGACCTCTGCAGACCTTCTGCAAATGTTCGGTCGCAAACACTGGGTGCACTAGGAATGATTTTTCCTCAAAAAATGGTTAGCAAACTTGATTCTGTTATAGGGCATTTTTTAGTCATACTCTTTTTTACCAGTATCCTTGTTGCTGCGTTATTTGCCTTGGTTAACCTGTCGATAACTAATACTTCAATTGACGAAAGCAGTGCAGTGAGCAATGCATTGTGGCAAACCTATTTTTTACTTCTCATCGTTACTGGTGTGCTCGTTTGGTTATATGTGTTGGCGGAAAATAGTAAACGTAAAGCATTTGAAGAATCACAAAAACAAACTGATTTGTTAGTGGTTGAAGCGAAAGCACATGAGAAAACCTCTCGCCAACTTCAATTCGCAAAAGAAGCTGCAGAAGCAGCAAACCAGGCAAAAAGTCGTTACCTATCGGGCGTTAGTCACGAATTGAGGACACCATTGAATACTATTTACGGATATTCACAAATACTGGAAAGTGATAATCATCTACCTTTGAAGAATCGTAAATCAGCGGCAGTCATTCGTCGCAACAGTGAGCATCTGGCTGATGTTATTGAAGGATTGTTAGAGATTTCGAAAATTGAAGCGAGACGTTTAGATATTCACCGTGATCAGGTGAATATCGGCCCATTGATAGAGCAACTCGTAGAAATGTTTAGTGTTCAGGCGCAAACAAAAAACATAGAATTCGAATATCAATGTCAGAGTGGAATGCCTGCTTATGTCTTCGTTGATGAAAAAAGATTACGACAGATACTGATGAATCTGTTATCAAATGCTGTTAAGTTCACTAAACAGGGGAAGGTATCATTGCATGTCAGTTACAGAAATGAAGTTGCCAAATTTATTGTCACTGATACCGGTGTTGGGATTAAACAGGAAGATCAAGAGAGGATATTTGATCCATTTGAACGAGTCAATAATCAGGAAACTCAATATATCAGTGGCACCGGTCTCGGATTGTCTATTTCTCGTTTACTTTGTCATTTGCTTGGTGGTGATATTTCTTTAGAAAGTGAATATGGAAAGGGCACATGTTTTACATTAACCATATTATTGCCCTCTGTTATTGAACCCAGGATTCAATCCATCATCAAGAAAAAAATAAAGGGTTATCAAGGTGAAACGAGAAACATTCTTGTTGTTGATGATGCACCATCACATCGTAGTTTGATTACCGATTTATTAACACCACTAGGGTTTCATGTCTTTGAAGCTGATAATGCTGAGTCAGGTTTGCAATTGATTGATACTATCTCAGTTGATTTGTTTTTACTAGATATCTCAATGCCATGTGTGGACGGTTGGGAATTGGCAGCTCGAATAAGAAAAGCTAAAATTAAAACACCAATAATGATGCTATCTGCCAATGCAATTGAAGATCATCGTGATGAAATGACCAGTCGATTACATGATGAATATCTTATTAAACCTATTCGATTAGAAATATTATTAGAAAAAATTGGTTCCTTATTGAATCTGGACTGGATTTATGATCAATCAGAAATTAGTGCTCCAAAACGCCCTATGATTAAAGCGCCTAAGCCAACTCCGTTGCCACTACAAGAGGATTTGGACGAGCTTATTTCATTGGCGCAAATCGGCTATCTCAATGGTGTATTAGAAAAACTGGAAGCTATGATGAAAAGTGATAACGATTCTACTTTTATAGAATATTTAAAAACAAGAGCGGAATTATGTGATTTTTCGGGTGTGATTCAAGCGATAAAGGAACTCGATAAACCATGAGCTTGCAAGGTAGTAATCCCATTGTATTGGTCGTTGATGATTCTCCTGATTCTCTGGGAATGATTAATACGGCGTTGAATCAGGCTGGCTATACCGTTCTTGTTTCTCTAAATGGGGAACAGGCGCTTAGCATCGCGGAACAAATCCAACCAGATGTGGTATTAATGGATGCAGTTATGCCTATTGTTGATGGTTTTGAATGCTGCCGTCGTATGCGTCTAACACTCCCTTTGACTCCGATAATATTTATGACAGGACTCACCGAGGTTGAACACACCGTAAAGGCTTTCGAATGTGGTGGGAATGATTATATTACCAAGCCGATAAAGCCAGAAGAGTTGTTAGCAAGAATAAAGTCACATATTACTAATGCTAATATGATAAATAATGCGCGCTCTGCACTTGATACTGCAAAGCAGTATGTACTGGCCATAAACACCCATGGTGAAATTTTATGGGCCACGCCAGATACCCATGAATTACTCCAAAAAAATAAGTTAGATAACTTTGAAAATATAAGTCTGCTGAATTCAGCTTTGAAGGAGTGGTTGAACATTCCAGGTAAAAAAAGTGATCTTGTTTTACCCACTGCTGATAAACCGCTGACACTGAGATATTTTAAATCCGTAAATGATGATGAGCATTTACTTCGAATTGTTGAGCATGAATCAATTCTAGATGCGAGTATTTTGGAGGAGATGCTCCCCATAACAAAACGTGAAGCCGAAGTATTGTTATGGGTCGCTCATGGAAAGACTAATCGAGAAATTGCAGAAATTCTTTCTCTAAGCCCAAGAACAGTCAACAAACATTTGGAGCAGATATATCCAAAAATTCAGGTTGATAATCGTACAGCAGCGACGTCAATAGCCATCCAAGCTCTATTGGGGCTTCCTGTTTGATTAATGAACAGATTTGACCCCAGACTAATAATGAACAAAAAGCACCCTAAGTTAGACCATGCAACAACTATCGATGTGAAGTTAATACAAAGTGTAATTTAGTTAACAGTTGATAGTTTGCTGGAAGTCTATACTGGAACACTATTTAGAGAATGTAATGCTTTGTGTGTTAATCGTACTGAAAAATACCTTTCCCAATAAAAATATGTCTGGTTTATTACGTATTGAACCTAATTACG
>CALZJE010000130.1 GCA_945787715.1 uncultured Ectothiorhodospiraceae bacterium
CTCGTGGATCAACAAAAGAGTAAACGCAATCTTTTTCATAAGCTGATGAAACGAGGAATCTCTCGTCGTCTGGCGGCAAATGCGGTGTTCACGAACAGGAAACGATGGGCGCTTTCCAAAACTATTGCGGTTTCAAAAGCGTATCCAAACCATTGGTTCATTGTTGGGATGGGGCAAGCGATACGCTCGGATCGTAAACTGTCACACTGGTTTGATCTTTGTCAATGGGTAAGACTGATGTGAGGAGCCGTATACGGACCCGTACGTACGGTTCTGTGTTTGACCTCCTCTGACCCGATAAATTAGCCAGCGCTTTCATGGGTCAGATTGAAGGCTTTGTTATACCTTTTTCCTTTCTTCAGCTTTTGTGTAAACAATGCCTTTCTCTTGTTTACCAACAGCAATTACATATACGGTTATTTCTTCATCATTGACTTCGTATACAAGCCGATATCCAACTGATCTTAATTTTATTTTATAAACATTTTTAAAACCACTTAATTGATCAGCTTTGTTATGGGGATTTTCTATTCTTTCTGATAATTTCTTCTTGAATTGCTTTTGAATCGGTGGGGCAAGTTTTTTCCATTCTTTTAACGCTGAAGGAACGAATTTAAGTTTATAAGTCATCAATATCTACTTCTATTGCATCTTTTAACTCATCTTTTCTATTGACTACTATTTGAGCTAATTCTTGGTCTTCTATCTTCTCCATAAGCCATTCATACGTTTCCGCAGGTATCAGATAAGCCGTAGGAACATTATGGTTAAGAATAGCTATTGGTGAGCCTTCAGCTTCCGAAAGTAGAGCAGTGGGATTTTTCTTTAATTCTGAGATACTTGCAGAGCAGCTAGCTAATATTTGCCTCATGTTAACACCTAATATCGATCAATTATATGGTCTAAATATAGGTCTTATATCGGTGCTTTTCAAGGACGTTTTAGAAAAGAATTTTGCGAGGTATAACTCCACGTTGACGACTAAGATTTTTGTCGGTCGTCCAATCGCTCTTTAGGTGTTTATTAATATGTTTTGCACTTTCTGTGTAGTGCAGCTTCATTTGTATTTATCACGAAATTCTTTATGTACTGTGTTCCAATCGTGAAGTTCAAGCTTCCCTTCCTTATATTCTTTATATCTCTTGTCAAGTTCCGTTTTTTGCCATTCCGGCATGGGAATTTCAGCATTACTAGCTGCAATCGAATCCCAGACATCTTCTACTAGTATCAATTTCTCTGACAATTCCAATCCATCTATTTCGTCTTTGATTTGATCAGGTCTCATTTAATCACCTCATCGGTTACGATTGAAAATATCCTTACTATTTTAACCTAACATGAGCAGTCAGTTTTTGTAAAACTTCCGCCATGAATTCAAAATACTATTGTTTTCCCATCATATTCCAGAGATTCTGCCAATTGAAACTTTATACCAGCCGGCACTGGTAAAATGTCAGCCTCTAGCACTTTGTTATATTTCATTATATTCAGATCTTAAAAGTCCAAAACACTTGAGATCATGGAACTGACCTTTCCAATAACCGCTTTCTCTAAGGAGACCTTCTTCTTTAAATCCTAATTTTTTCAATACGGTTTCAGATGCTTGATTACCTGGCACAGTATCACCCTGAATTCTATTTAGTTCTCCGCAGGGTAGGCCGCCAGAAAACCCCAGTTTTATAATTTCTCTCATTGCTTCTGTAGCATAACCCTGCCCCCAATACTCTCTTGAAATATCATACCCAATGACAGAGCTTTTCATCTTAGGGTTCCATGAGTTGAACCCGCATGTACCGATAAAGCTATTATTTGATTTAAGTTTTATCGCCCACCTAATGCCTAGTTTTTCATCAACTCTTTTTTTGAACAACTCTATAAGGCTTAATGCTTGGTCTTCTTTTGCAAATACTTCTAGGTCATAGTGCTCAACAACCTCTTCGTTTGAGAAGTGCTGATATAACGACTTCACATCATCAAAACTAAGCTCTTCTAGGCTCAATCTTTTTGTGCTTAATTTTGGGAACTGCAACGAACTCTCCTTGAAATATAACTCCGCGTTGTTTAGCGACGGTTGCGTCTTTTCGCAACACTAGTCGATAGCCAACCGCTTGTTAAATGTTTTTTAATTTATTACTTCTTTGTCAGAAACCTATATTAGAAAGTATTTGTCTCTGCCCCGGTTTTTCTCAGTTGAAATAATTCCGGTTCTAAATTTGTGATTCTTTCCTGCAAAACAGCTTAACTCGTTATTACTCCGGTGAATGCGTGTCGCTTATCATAAAACTATACGTTTTATTTCATCATTATCTTTTGATCTGTGTCGCTCTCTGGATAATCAGTTAATGCGCTCTATCCAAACGTCTGTTGTGTTTCCATATCCTTGGGTAATAATGGGATAGGATTGAGTGGTAATATATGCGCGCTTTTCTTCACCATCCTCATGTAACTCAAATACTTCCACAAAGAGTGAGTAGCTATGGGATGAGTCGATGTCCGACAACACATAATCGATTGAAAATACTAATGGCCACTCCTCCGGAGGCGCAAGGTCTATTTCGCTAATTTTCAAACTGGCCGCGTCAACTAACGAAACGTCAAGAATCGCTATTCGGACTCGCGCTAGATTACTCGCGACACCCGGGTCATTTAAGGCAATGGTACCTGTGACTTTGCCTTTTAGAGTAGAGCTACCGTCATAACACGCAGAAACGAAAAACAAACCCACCACTAAAATTATACTCGTGAGGAAACGAATGTCATTTTTAATCAAGCTCATGCCATGACATCTAAAGTAGCAACATGGTGATAGAAGGTAAGATAGCTTCAAAACCAAAAACAGTCGCTGTAGCAGTATCGGTATCTGAGTTTCCATCCGGGTCGATTACCATCAGTGAAACATTATATGTACCGCGGGTTGTATAGAGATAATCCAACGTCGGTACCGTTGTGGTACTAGTCGTGCCATCTCCTAGGTTCCAGAAGTAGCTTAAGGTTTCACCATTGGGATCAAAGGATTGTCGACCATCGAGAAAAACACTGTTTCCCAAGTAGATCGAATAGTGGCTTCTATCCAACGTGGCGATAGGAATAATTTCCGGATAGTTTTCCATTATAGATGTGATGTCCAAAGCACTCAGACCAGTTCGCTGACCAATTTGAACATTGTCTTGCAACGGCGTTATCGTAGGCTGCCCATTATCTGTGAAGGCAAATTCTCCATAGTGCATGATCGACCCGTAGTCATACTCATTCACGTCATCGCCATCATTAATATGCTGATTAAAATTATGTTCTTGTCCAGCAATGATATTGTCCCAATTTATGCGAACGAAGTCATTTCGGTCTTCTCGTGATTGCTCATGCCATAAACCAATCGCATGGCCTAACTCATGAACTGCAGCACCAAATCCGCATTGTTCAACCACGTTTAGCTGTTGTTCACCGCCTCGTCGCCCAACGAATGACCAGCAAGCAAACTGATCACTGACTATTGTGACGAAATCGGGGAAGTCTGCCGCATTATCAGCAGTTCGTTCCACGAATTCCATTGCGGTGTTATCACGCCAATGATTCATGGCGTTTGTCGTCATCGTTCTAACTGCTTGTGGTACATTCTCATCAAAACGGAACGGTACCACATTGTTTATCCAACGAAATCGTTCACCAGTAATAATGATTGAGCGTGGTGCTATTCCGGATGAAGAAGCGGTACTGTTAGCATTGAGCCAACCTTCCGTTTCTTGGACAGTACCCAATACAATGTCACTTTCAAATATTGCCAAGTCACCCTTTTTCGCATAGGTAACGGGTTTATTGTAAAAACTAAATCCACTAATGTACGTGGTCCCAGTTCCATCTTCAGGTGTTTGTTCATTAATATCTGTAATCTGGTCTGCCGTGGCAACCGATGTGCCCAGCAAAACACTTGCACCCAATACACATAACGTTATCTTATTCATATAATTCTCCCAGTCCGCGCTGTCATGGAATAAAGTATGTTGTGTACGAAATAGACACTTTCAGGATTTACGATGTGATGATTCAATCAGTTGACCTGTGTTACCTATAACTGTACTAAATCTAATGCAAAAACGCTTATACTCAACCCATACTCATGTGATCTATTTTGACGATTGCTTGATGCGTGTTTCCAAGCACTTGTTAAATTTGATTATTAGCAACGCACGAAATCGTAATTTTAAGCCTACAGCTAGTAACGTACTTTTCTTTAATAACAAGAACCACCGATTATACTATGATGCCCATCCGGCCCTGGTGTAGCATACATAACGTAGCATGTTTTCGAAGCCGCATAGGCTGTAAGCAACATCGCATTAATTCCTTTGTGTAAATTATTGGATTTCCACAAACACATCCAATCAGACACTCCTGTTGCGATATTCATTTTAATACAACTAGTTCTATCTGGGGCGGCATTTTCATTTAAGTGGTATTCATTTATCGTCCCTTTAACTTGCAAAGTAAATGCATTTCCCACCGATGTAAGAAGTAATAGAACCTCGAAATGATGCTAACGTCTTTTCGTTGGGATCCATTCGATCGCTATATAAATTCATCTTACAAATACCGCATGCCATGTATGAGTTTGACTTGCCGTATCATCCGTCCAATGAAATGTTACTCTTTTACAGGAATTTGAATTAAATTTCATTTCTTTTTGTGACGCAAAGGCTGTCAGTATCATGGATAAAATAGCCTTAAACGCTTTGCCATCACTTGTGTCATCTGGAACAAATATATAGTTAGTCTTTGTACAACTAGAATTTGCCAATCCGAAATTGCCAGTTACTAAAACGCCACCATTAACATACTCAAGTTGGGTTGGTATTGCCCAGTCAGTGTAACCCGCCGCGTTTGCACTAACGCTGGCTAATAACAATGATAAACCAAAAATAAAACCTCTAATAAGCATAAGTTATCTCTTCTACTTCCTGCGAACTTTTAGGCAGGAGTTATAACTCCGCGTTGACAAACTATGGTTGCGTTCTTTTGCAGCCTGAGCTTGTCGTTCAACCGCTCGTTAGATGATTTTAAATTTCGTTAACATGAGAAAATACAAATTATTTCCCATTACTTAATTTAGTTACCCATCGTAATTATTGAAATCTGATTTGACAGACTTGTTGTATCACTTGTATTGACTGACACATTAACAACAATATTATCTGTATGAGCTTTTATTGCTGCCGCCATCAAACTGGCATATGAGAGCCCGCCATTAATATCAACATGATGGTAATTTTTACCGCCACAAGTTACTCTCAAACCCTGTTGAGTCTTCAGCCTAATGATCATTTTATTATTTAAAAAAAATGGCCGTCGTCTCGATCCCCTTGAATTGAAACTAAGGAGACTTTCACACCTTCGCACGTCACAAATTCAGCAAACGCGGACATCGGAAAAAGAGTAACAATAATTATTAACGCGAATTTTTTCATATTTTTACCGAACCAAATCTAACATTATATTGAAACGCAGCTTCGTCTTATAAAAGTTGTAGTTGCACCATTAATTCGATGCCTCCAAAAGATACCGATAAAACAATAACTTAATCAAACTTACTTTCCGTATTTATCACGCATGTGTGTATAAGTAAAAAGGCGTGATAAGCAAAGCTCGACATTTCGACCGGCATGCACGATACAAGACCTGACACCGTCATTG
>CALZJE010000131.1 GCA_945787715.1 uncultured Ectothiorhodospiraceae bacterium
ACAAGCAACATAAAATGGATCTAGTAAAGAATAATTGGGGTCAGTGGAAAGTGCCTATTTGTTGACTGAAGGTGAACGCGTACTACCGACCCGTTGCTGTCCTTTAGCTTATTGGCCTCGAACGGCAGGTCTGTCTAGGAGCGGTCATCCGCATAAAACCTATTTTAGATGATTAGATGCCGTCACTAATTCATTCATGTAACTATTATCCCGGAAACATTTATTTATTATCCGCCTATAGTAGATTATTAGCACTTGTTTATATTTGTGGCAGATGATTGAATAGTGATGACAGGTTACGAATTGAAACAGAGGTTTAATTTTTACACTGACCCTAAATATTTTATTGAGACATAGATGTTTATAAAGGCAAATACTCTCGATGACCTTATGCAGAAGGTTCTTGATAGGTTGATAAAGACAAAGAGCCTCGTTGTAGCAACGAAAGGGTCTTCGAAGGAATTAAGTGGTGTTTTACTTCAATTGACTAACCCAAGTGCTCGGCTTAGTCGAACTGAGACAAAAGGCACATTATTTAGTTGTTTAGGTGAATTCTTGTGGTACATGGCAGGAACGAACGATCTACATTTCATAAATTACTACATACCAGGTTACGAGAAGTTTTCCGATGATGGGAAAACACTTTATGGCGCCTATGGCCCTCGATTATTAAACATGCATGCTAAACACAATCAAATTGATAACGTAATTAATCTTCTTAAAAGAAAGCAGTCATCACGCCAAGCAGTTATTCAATTATTCGATTCAAGTGATATTATTGGTGATCATAGTGATATTCCATGTACTTGCTTTCTGCAATTCATGGTCAGGAAATCACGCTTACATATGTTTACAAGCATGCGGTCAAATGACGCGTTTATAGGGCTGCCTCATGATATTTTTGCATTTACAATGCTTCAAGAACTCATAGCAAGAACACTTGGAGTCGAACTTGGAAGTTATAAGCATGCTGTAGGCAGTCTTCACTTATATGAAAATAAAATGGATCGAGCAGAAATGTTTTTGAAA
Organism: uncultured Ectothiorhodospiraceae bacterium; assembly: GCA_945787715.1. Taxonomy (GTDB): domain Bacteria; phylum Pseudomonadota; class Gammaproteobacteria; order S012-40; family S012-40; genus CALZJE01. Next base: position 1,030 of record CALZJE010000131.1, read on the forward strand.
GAAGGCTGGCAGACAAGCGAATCTATTATGCCAGCTATGCCTAAAGGTGATCCATGGCAGTCTATAAAATTACTACTAAAGGCTGAAGCTGGCATTCGTAATGGCGATGATATTGAACTGCATGCTCTAGGACTCGATGATTACTGGGCTGATATGGTGTGTTTACTAAAAATATTTGGGCTTTCAAAAGAAAATGGAAATGAAAGTAAGATTTCGGTGATTGAAGCTGGTATGTCATCGGAAACTTATAATTCTTACATTGAGAAAAGACGAAATAGAAAAGCTGTTGTGGGTGCTCCTGAGCAATTAGGGCTACTAACAACAATAAAATGAGATATTTTAGGTTTAAATATATTAGTTAATGAGAAGTACATTATTAATTCTTTTAGGGCGTCTGGAAGCTAATAGCTTTCAATCTACAAAAATTATTTCATGGAGCAGTCCCGTTCCTTCTTTTGGCGATTTGTCATGTAGTTCTGTGGCAACGTTAGGACTAAACCCTAGTAATAGAGAGTTTGTTGATGGAAGAGGAAATGAGATTGATGGAAGTTTGCGAAGATTTCACACCCTTAATTCACTAGGACTCTCTCAGTGGATAGATGCTGATGAGCAACAATTACAGCTGATAATAGAGTCATGTAATAGCTATTTCCAGAAAAACCCATACGATGGCTGGTTTAAAAAATTAAATGATCTTATTTCAGGGACGAAATATTCTTACTATGACAGTTCGAATAGTGCTTGTCATCTTGATTTAATCCCGTATGCAACATCATGCAAATGGGCTGGACTTACTATTCAAGAACGTGCTGCACTTCTGGAGTTGACAGGTGATGCATTGGCGTTACTGCTTCGAGACTCCCCTGTGCGTTGTTTAATATTGAATGGGCGAGGTGTTGTAGAAGGGTTGCAACTGCTTTCTGGAATGAAGTTTGATCAAGAAGAAGTTCCTTCTTGGTTGCTTCCAAGAAAGTCTGGGATTGGTGTTAAAGGTTATGCATACAAAGGGGTTTTGACAGAAATTTCTGGGATTAGGCTAAAGCGCGATATTAAGATTCTTGGATTTAATCATAATATTCAAAGTAGTTTTGGAGTGACAATGCAGATTAGGTCTTCAATTAAAGATTGGTTAACCTATGAAATAAAAGAGGCGCTCTAGTGAGAAATCGGGACAAAGCTCTATATTTAGAGCTGGAGCGGCAATTACATCAATTTGGTAGTGAAAAACATCCCCTTTTAGGGGTAGGCGACCCTGATAGCTGCAATGCTTTTATTCTACAGTTGATAGATAGCATTCGGCGAATTCAGTATGTTTTTGCAATTGGAAGAAGAGATATTAGTAACTCTAGAATGGATCCGACGAGCGATTATTTTGACCCAATAAGAGCTTCGATCTTGTTTAAACGGCAAGGCATGATTGATGAAGCGTTTTGGTTGGTATTTATGTCTATTCACTTTGGGAAAGCACTGCGCTCAGGATGGCGATTAGCTCGTGATATTTATGGCGCTCTTGGGAGTGATGAGTATTGGACATGGGAGCGAACAAGTTCTGATCCTGAAGCCTTTAAGCAATGGTTGGCAAAAAACTATGCCATGTTGAATGGTGATGGTGTACCGCGGAGGTTTGGAAATCATCGAAAATATGAAACACTTAAATCAAGCTCTGCCAGAGGAACAGGTTTTGTATTTGAAAGCTATGTGGAATGGATAGGCCCATCTAAAAGTCATGAGGCGTTAATGAGAAGAATTGAAGGCCGAGTGGGTCGAAGTTCTCGTGAAATGTTCGACTGCTTATATAACGAAATGGATCGTGTTATTTCTTTTGGACGAACAGCAAAGTTTGACTACCTAACAATGCTAGGAAAATTAGAGTTGGCGCCGATAGAGCCCGGGTTGACTTATATGCAGGGTTCTACGGGGCCAGCTAAAGGAGCCCGCTTATTATTCAACGGACATGTTAATGCGAATATAAGTCCCTCCGATCTAGAAAACAGATTGAATACCTTAGAGGGCGACCTTTCGCTTGGCGAGATGGGTATGCAGGTTTTAGAGGATGCTCTATGCAACTGGCAAAAGAGTCCGCTCATGCACAGGCGTTTCCATGGGTAAGCATCAAAATTCAGATTTATTTTCTAGCCACTTAAATCTTGTTTTTAGCTTGTTGAGTTGATTGTGATTAATTATGTTTGAATGCTGGAGTTGACCAACTATAATTCCTGGTGATACCCCGATTTTCTTTGCAAATCTAATTATTTGGCGCCAATTATTTGCTTTAAGGTTTTTTAGTTCAGATTGAAATTCATTAGGAATGAGGATCTCAGCTGCAAAATTGTTAGCTTCTTCCTCTTCTTTTGTTGACGATTTGTCAGTGGCCTCTAAAAAGATGCTTTTATTTCCGTGAAGTAAAATATGGCCGGCTTCATGAAATAGGCTGAACCAAAAATGGTCGTCAGATCGATATCTAAAGCTAAGTAATAATAATGCCTTGTTGGGCGAAACAAAGTATGTAGCTCCACTAGCACAACATCTAGAGGGGGTTGGGACAATTGCCAGAGCAACCCCGCATTTTGCTAAGAGGGCTCGAAGTTCTGGGATAAATATCTTAGGGTCTTTAATTCGGGTTAAAGGTCTTATCTGTGAAAGTGTCTCTTGAAAATACGCTGCATTCCAAGGCTTGCATTCAATTGATTTGCTTTCAATCTCGCCTTGTCGAAGCCATGTGACAACTGATTCAGGCTGGGAGTCAAATGAAGAAGATATTCTGAAGGCTGTCACCATAAGCAAGTCATCATAGCTTTTGTACCACTCATCTATATTTCTAACACCAAAGAAACGCAAGCACTCTGCTGCTTTTTCTTCAGTCTTTGAGAAAGGTTTGACCCACCCTGATTTGATCATGTCCCTAAGCGGGAGTTTTTTTAGCCACTCTTTTCTTTCTGAGGCTTCAAGCTTTAAGCGTACGGTATCCTCACGATATTGTGACTCTCTATTAATCCAAAAAGCCAAAGATGCTCCAAGCCTGTCTTCGAGTTTTTGTGCTATTTCAAGTGTGATTGGCTCATTGCCATTGAGTAGTTTTTTCACTTGCCCTAATGTGCTGCCCATCATTTCGGCAAACTTCTGTTGTGAAATATCTTTTTCATAGAGAACGCCGCTGATTGTCTCACCAGGAGGGGATACCCAATCAGGTTGAAATAATGAGTTATTGGTCATGGTGGCTTCCAATGTTTAATATTCTTATTCGACTCACGTTATCCCAGTCTATTTTTCCATTTTCGAATGTTGGGTTTTTATTGTGGTTGGCGCAAAAAAATATACTTAAATCATCACCAAGGTCGATTGTAAATGCCTTTTCCCCTGAGTAGTTAAGCTCGCGTGGGTCGCCTACCAACAAATCGTTAGTGCAAACTGCTGCCCTAAGATCAGAAATCCGATGCTTTAATTTTTCGGCCATTTCGTCTCCTAGTTCTTTTTTCGCTTTTGCTGAGCTCTCACAGAGCTGGCGTAGCTGTTTTGTGGTAAAAGCTAGTTCCAATACTATTTGTGGAATTCTTGGTTATTTAGTAATGCCTTAAGAATAACATCCTTATTCGATTAAGAAATAGATTAAATCTTATAGCTGTTGGTGAAGTTCAAAGTTTCTGGCGCTATGCGGGCTCGCACCTAAACAACTACTTGTATCGCTGAAATAAAGAACCAAAATAGAGCTGAAAATGGCCTTAATCAGCCCATTCTTATAACGAAATCGCACCTTTCAAGGATATGAGAAGGTTACCCGCAGCCCGTAGGTGCAATAAGTTGAATACATTGCAGCACATGAAATTTGAGGCGCGTTTGGTGGGTTCTGGAATAAACAGCATTCTTCGAGTGCCCTTGGGTAAACTCACCCTACATTGAGTGCCTGCTTCAGCACGAAGAGGTCATTTGTTCGATAAGCAGTGAACTTCCACTTCTGGCCGAAAGTACCAGTTTGATAATTGAAGGTGAATGCGTATTATCGACCCGGTCATTCGAGCTTTAATATTGGAATCAGGAAAAAGGGAAATAATGCCTCTTTACGTGACTCAATATTTAAAATAAAGGTGCATTATGTTAATGAATAGAAAAGGAAATACGGAATATTCATCAGAATCATATCGAGTTAATATTTCCCACTAATATTAAGTTAGCTTTCTTAGAGGAACCTGAAAATTACAGATTTTATATTGGCTATTGATGGTGTTATAGATTGGTGTAACAACAACCAAGGGTTTCTGTCATTTTGCTTGACATTAGTTGCTTTAATAACTATCACTATTACGGGAATATTAATGAGAAAGTCTAATAAGCTTTCGCAAGAGAATATATCTCAAGCTTTTGATTTAGAAACGCAGAGATCTAGGCCTCATCTAATCCTTTCAATTACCCATGAAGATGTGAGAGAAGAAAGGGAGTCATGGGAGTGGGATACCGAAAGATATTATTATACTCATCTTAAGGTAAAGAATGTGGGTATAACACCAGCTTACAATGTAGTAATAACCAGTAATCCGGAGTTGATTGGTGAACGCTTAAACGGGTCAAGTCTTTACTTATAGTATTTAATCGATTTACAACAGCTTTGTCTTCATCCTCTAGTAATATTAGTCTCGAAATAGCATGTGGGTTGGCGTCAA
>CALZJE010000132.1 GCA_945787715.1 uncultured Ectothiorhodospiraceae bacterium
TCGCCGCGATTGCGTTTCAATAGCGGCGATGCATTCGGAATAGCGATTGTTATGACCTCAAACAAATTAAATGGGGCGAAACACACGCCCATGATGCACCAGTGTTTTTGCATTGTTTTATAAGGATATTATCTATTATTTTTCCTACAAGTTACACCATGGGTTACACTTTTTTGAGCTATAAAAATTTCGTAGAATACGCATTTCTCACACGGACGCGCGAAGATCGCGTGGATTCTGTGAGTTGTTTTTTGCTCGTTGATTTCACTACATTCCAATTCGTAAGAAAACACCCGCGGGATCCGCGGGCGTTGTTGCCTTTTACCGATTAGTTGTTCTTACCCCAAAACGATTTCAACGCTTTGAAGGGTCGTTTTAGCGCATCTATGTACCGATCGGTCCAAACGCGCACCTTTCGTGCGAGGGGCGTTGACTTCCGGACTAGCGGGTCGAAGCCCGGGCTGAATATGCTTGCATTCCAGGTAATGCTCGTCCCTAGCCATACGGGTATCGACGCGCTTATCGTGAAGTAGGGACCTCGCCCTTCCCAATCGACGATTCTTACATAGCCGACACCGTCAAACCCGAAAAGGAGTTTGTAGCGCGCTGCATCCAGATACGTACTGGCAAACGGTAAACTAGCTCCTGCCCCAAATCCCGGTCGGTTGTACGTCGCCACGCCAAACGGCGACGCAATCGTGGCCCTGGGGTTTATGCGCGCTGGGACGGCCATCGACTGGTCCTCAACGCTGAGTCCGTGCCCTCCGTAGGTTGTAGAGTCAAAGGTAGCGGAATATTGGGTCGGTCGCCTCCCCCGTTCGAAGGAGGAGGATTAGACGCATTGCTGGGATTCGACGATGAGTTACCTAATCGATTGTTATCAGTCATATTTCAGAGCCCTTTCGGCGGTATCTGCCGCCTGACAGGCTTGAGCGATCATGCCCAAGCACAGGGCTCTTGCCGTTTCCCCCATCGGGAGACGGTGGTGATTGGAAAATTTCGATTAATGGGCGACCGCTGTCGTCGCTTCCTACACGCGGAGAAGCCTTAGAAACCGTTTGCTGTTACTTTTCTGAGTTCTCGGAAGAAAACCAAGAACACCCCCTCCTTTTCATGTGCTTGTGTTTCGACAACAACGGGGATCAAAGCATCAGGCATGTCCCAATGTTCGCTAATACTCTAAAACGCCATTACATCTGAACATGTCTGAATGTCTCAGATTCAGCGATCACGGTTGCACCATTCGGGCCGATTGAATGGCCGCTCCGTGCCACAACCGGACTCTTACGATTAGTTAATAAAACACTTTTAACTGCTAAAAGCGGACGCTGGAAAATAGATCCGTCTCATTGATTAATTTTGGTCTTTTCTCTTTTTCGTAGCTTGCGCCTTTCTGAATGCAGCCACTTTCTTTATGATATCCAACAGATCATGAATATTTTTACTTGTAGGCTGGATATCAAAGAGAGGGCAGCTATTATCTTTATCCACAGTGAAACCTACCATGCAAGGTGCATCATGGCCTTCAAGAACTAAGTATCTTCTGTCGGCATCCTTTTTATTAATACCTTCTGGTTCAAATCTTTGCCAATAATCTTCAATTTCGTCTTTATCTTCAGTAAGTGCGAGATTAGGAGGGATAGATATCCGCTGACAATCAGCGCTGCAAACATCCTTCATTTCCGATAGCAATTGGTCTACAATCGGCATAAGAAAAAACTCCTGAACTTCTTCAGGAACGTCATTCCACTGGTCATAAAGTGCGTCAGATATAAATTTAGCTAAATCTTTGGCTGGCAATTTATCAAGTGCAACCAGTAAAAGATAGGCAAATGCACGACAGATAGGAGTTGCATCTACCCCACCCTTTGAACTACGATTTAAAAGATATGGAACATTTACAAGTCCAATTTGCAGGACTTCTAGCAGTGACTGTATATCAATAGCCACTCCCCAAGGGTGGCGAGTTATTTTGCCATTTGCAAATTCATTTACAATTACGGCAAATACACCCATCGCTGTGAAATTAATATCTTCACGAGCTTTCCAGATATCGCCAAGCATCTTAGGTGTAACAAATTCCAATTTGTTCCAAAAACGGCTATCCATTGCCTGAAACCGGCCTTCAACACTCAGCGCTTCAGAAAATAGTCGTAGAACAACATCAGGATGGCGTGATAAAAATCTTTCAAGATGTGCTTTATCCCACAGTTCTACTTTTGGTTTAGGGTATTTTTTTTGCCACTCTTTTACCCAGTCTTGTGTCGGATTTGAAAACTGAGTGTTTGATGCTATAACTAAATAGTCAAGCCCCTCAAATGCCATTGAATTGACGACAGAAGATTTTACTGCTTCCTGCTCAACCGTCTTATTACGTCCCTTGCATTCGATCCACCATATCTGCTCGTTGATTTCTCCATCTGCGATGGGAACAAAGAAATGCGCTTCCAGATCACGCCCTCCATCCGCAGCACCTCCGCCGCTGCCGCCAACTCGCCACTCCAAATCTTTCGCTCCCATGGCATCTAAAAGCCAGTAAACACACTCCTCAAGGTCCTTGCCTTTCAATTCCTTAAAAGGAATTGATGCTGGCAATAACCACTCTTTGGTTGTTCTTGTGGACATGCTACACACTAGAAACCATATTTTTCTTTTCGTAATTTAAAAGCTCTTTCCCCACCTTCCATGATAGATGTAATTTCGTTTCTTATTTCTTCTCTATCTATAGATCCTTCGTGCCTAATATGTCCTTTGGTTTGCTCACTTGTTTCGTTGTAGTCACAGCAAATCACTAACTCAGAATCACCATTCACAACAATGTTCGCATTATGACTGCTAATAACAATCTGTCTTCTTTTCTTTGAGTTCCAGATATTGTTAATAATTTTTTCTATTGCCCGGTTGTCAATATCATCTTCGGGTTGATCAATAACCAATGGGAAACCTTGCTGGTTTAGTAAAACGTTAAGAAGAGCTGTTGCTTGTTGCCCCGCAGACGCATCTTCAAAGGGTATTTCGTCGCCCATCTCATTGTGCGTCAAATAATAAAATTTTGGTAGAAACTCTAATCTAATCGTTGCAAGAATTAAAAGACCTTCACTAGATAGCAACTCTGATATTTTTCTTTTGTTTGCGATGGAAAAGCCTGCTGAGTCAAGTATGGGAGTATAGGGCAGCTCATCTTTAGCATCAGGTAGCGCATTAAATTCGCTTAAAGATTTTATCTCTAATACAATTTCACTCCATTTTTTCACTGGTTTTTCGGAGGTGGAAATTAGCTCAGCAAGGTTCATACCTTTTGGTTTTTGAATGTTCAGGCTAAAAGCAGAGAAAGTTTTATTAATTTCATCTCCTAGCTGATCAATATCTATTGTTTTTGTAAAGTCAGCTTTAATGAGTCCATCCGATAGTGTTGTGAATAACTCCGTAGAAGATTTCAATTTCTCTGTTTTTTCGGTTTGCACCCGGATGAAACTATCGTATATTTTTACAAAATCTTCATCTGATATTTCTACCTCAGAAACTTGTGATCGCTTCTGCCTGACGATTAATTCAAGCTTTTCTATCTTTTCCTCAAGTTCTTTAATGGCGACCAATGTTGTCTGGCTGGAGCTAGATTTTCCTTTTGCTTCTTTATACTTTTTCTCAAATTCATCCCTAATCAAAGTCCAGTTATTACGAATTCCTTCAACTTTGTCGTTTGATGCTGAATGCTCTTGACTGATATTTTCTAGCTTCTCAAAAAGTCCATTGAAATAGCTTGCTCGTTCATTATGCAATGCATCTATTATAGTTTTATTCTCGTAGGCTGAATCAGTATTTAATTCTTTATCTTTGTATTTTTCTACGGTGTTTTTGAAAGCTTCGATGCTTGTTAATAACGTTGAATACTCCAGCTCAATTTCATCAAATCTATTCTTTTCACTTGTATAATATTTAGCACGATCTATTATCTTCTTGTCTTCGTCTGAAATACCTTTTAGCCCACTCCTTAGTTTTTCAATTTGCTTCTTAAAAGAACGTATTTCAACTTCATTCTTGTTTAATTCTGACTTTAATAATCTACTTTTTGAAAGTTTTTCATACGACGTTTTTACCTCAGTGGAAGCATTGGCAATTCGCGCCTCAATATCTTCAATCTCCTCCGAAATGGGTTGCTCAATAAACCGCTTAAGCTCGTCGGATCTCATAGATACGCTACTTAGTTGTTTTTGGCTGTATGCTTGAATGGGTAACAAGTCTTTAACTTGTTGTGGTCGCACACTTTGAAACTCTTCGTCACCAATTTTGAGCAATACGTCTTCAGCGTTTGGATTTCGCTTAACGATATGCCTGGTACCGTGCACCATAAAAAATATACGTACTTCTCCACCAACCGCTTTAAGTGTTTTTTCAATTAGTGAATTTCGCTTTCTTTCAATTTCCGACTTATCATCGTCACTGCCAAAAGACTCTGTTTGGTCACATAGTGCCCATCTCAGATACTCCAATATTGTTGATTTGCCTGACCCTCTGCCACCAATTATTGAATTTAACTGAGGGTTCAAATCTAACGCAAACTTTGACAAAAATGTCGAGTTCGTAACATCGACCTTTTCGATATAGATATTCGGTATTTCAGGTTCATTTAGGCTTATTCTTGATTCTTTCGCTAGGCAGGCTTGCCTAAGTGCCTCCGCAGTCGGTTCCCTCCACTTTATCCAGGTCGCAATATCAAGTTCTTTGAGCGAGCAATCACCGCGATAGTCTGATGTTTGAATTACCGCGATTGACTTATAACCATAGGCTTCAACTTCTCCGTTAAGGATTTTGTTATAACCGATATCTTCTCCTTCGAATTTCCCATCTACATATCCACCTACACATGGCATTTTTGCGTATGCTTCGTGAAATCCACGGCGCATTAACGTTTTATGCCCTTTCTCCTTAATATGTGGGAAAAAGATATACCTTCCTTTTACTCCATCTGTTCCGTCTAGCTTTGTATAAATGTTGTTAATACTACAGATAGTCCCACTTGGTATGGGTTGCGTTTCTGATGTTTTTGAATCTGTTTTTGGAGCCTGGGCGAGAGATAAAGCCCCTAAAACAGTAGAAAATAAGATCTCAGGAAAATCGGCATCGAATATTAACAGCCCTTGAATTGGTGGCTGGTGTAACGTTACTTCGATTCCAGGAAAAATAACAATCTGATTATTACTCGGGATTGGATTGCCGTTTTGGTCTAATTCGTTCTTGGCTGCATTTTTAATATATTCATAGAACACCAAATCGTGGTGATCGGTTATAGCAACGGCTGTAAGTCCAGCATCTCTGCATTCTTTAATAAATCGCTTTGAGTATTCTTCTCTCTCTTCTTCTGTAATACATACGCTACTTTTCCAACCTCGGTCTCGTGGAGTATGTACCTGCAGATCACATTTCTGATAATGGTTTCCTTTATCCATATTCTTTGTCAATTCTTACCCTTGTTTGAATAATCTTGCTATAACCATAAATTAGAAGTCGAAAGTCCGCTTTGGGTAATACGACAACTGACAGTGCAAAATGCTCAGAGTCCGCTTAGGGTCGGTAGCTGCCGATCATTTACTATACTAGAAAGTCCGCTTCCAGGTGTTTTTACACAGCCTCAGTATCTCACCGACATTTAGCGATTCACTATGCCT
>CALZJE010000133.1 GCA_945787715.1 uncultured Ectothiorhodospiraceae bacterium
ATCCGCATCGAGTACCCAACTGATTTTCTTTTGCGTTAAAGCTACGTATACTGCATCCAATGCATTATGTTGACTTCGTTCTGGACGAAATCCGTAACTGAAACCGAGAAAATCACATTCATAAATCGACTGGATAATCCATCCCAAGGCTTGTTGAACTATTTTATCTTCAAGCGCTGCGATACCGATGGGGCGTTTAGTCCCATCTGATTTTTCAATCCAGATTCTTTTAGAAGGTTGAGGGTGATAGCTACCGTTGTGAAGTCTGGTATGCAAATCTTGTATTCTCTCCGCAAGATTTTCACCATAGACTTTCCAGGTAACATCATCTACGCCTGTTGCGGCCTGCCGCTTTAAATTAAAATAGGCATTATTTAGTCGCTCCGCTGTAAGATGATGATAAAGATTGTTAAACTGAAGTTGGGAATCCTTTTTCGCTGCTTCACGTATTCTGGTAAATCCGCAATCCATTTCCCCCATGCGCTGCGTCATGGTCACAGGCTTATCACCAAAATTTCTCTCTGTCACAACCCTTCGCTAACCGCCAAGGATGGTGGAAATGCAGATTTTGCAGGAGCAAAAATCTGTCCACAAACTCCGCCATGAAAATTTTAGTTTCAAATGTAATTTAAGATTTGTCATTTTGTTCGCTTGCTTCTTCACTACTATGGTTGTGTCTGACTTCCTGCGCACGTCGATGTTATGATTATGCTATTCGCTTTGCTTAACCCGACCGCTGATGGCACACCAACGATCATGCGCAGGATCTCGGTAACTGCTCCTGCGTTACTCTACCTCCTGCTTCCATGCAGTCGTCCCAAGTTCCAACGACAAACTTTTGTACATGCACCGGGTCTCTGACTCCGGAGAATTTGTTAACAACTTGCGATTGTCGCTGTTAACAATATTGCCTTCCCCCTCACCCAACAAGGTCAGCATTCTCAAATGTGATTTCGGAGCTCAATACCGAGCCTATACTCCCCTCTGTCAACGCTTAACCATTATTCTTACGAATAACCGCCCATGACTCGAGGCCTCAGTGAATCGCTAGTTCTTACTGAGCAGCGGACTTTCACCGCCTATTTGTCGCCAGCTTCGCTTGGCGCACTGGGTGTCCCGATGAATATTAGTAAAAGGTACCATTGATTGTATTATTATATAATTTAAATTGATAATGTAAGTCTTAAGCCCTCGTTCAAAAATAAGACTTTTTTTGAAGAGAGTTTTCCTAATTTTTTAGATAAAAAGGATTTGTCCAATGTTAGCACTTGAGAGACGTTGATTACCGATTCTTTGGAAAGCCCCGACTCCTTCTTTGAAATTAAGAAGTTACCAGGGGCATCAGCTAAACGAAGATTGGACGTGACTATAGCAACTATAACGGTGTTAATTCTACTTTGATTGAATTCGTTAGAGGATACAATTACGACGGGTCTTCGATAACCGGGTTCTGAGCCTACGGGTTCGTCTAGTGTAGCCCACCATATTTCACCTCTTTTCATTACCATTCTTCTTTTGGAATGGACTTAGCCTGCATAGAGCGTAATTCTTTATCAAGTGAAGGTGATTCTTCACTATAAACACTGTTCAGTAGCTCTGTAACATTTTGATCTCTATGGGATTCCATGTATTCTGCTATGGCTTTCGCATAAAGTTGACTACGAGACATTCCTAAGCGATGAGCAAGACCTTCTGCTGCTTGAAATATAGGGTCGGGAATTGATATAGCTGTTTTCATAACTTCAAGTATAACCTAGGTCATACTTTTGTCAATGCTGAATTATGTGAAAACTTAGTCATAAATTTAGATCAAATTTCGTTTATTATTCACTCATATTTCAAGGTTAGAAATATGTTTTTGTTGATCACGAGTAATTTATTGAATTTCTATAACTTCAAATGAAAAGAGAGGTGGGCAGAATTCGATCAGATATAACGTCGGCATCAGCGGCATTTAACAGCTTTGGTTGAGTGTGCGACAATGAGCGATAGCGAATAGCGCGCTCAACCAAAGCTGTTAAAAGTCCGATGGATGCCATTGTTATATTCTATTGCAGCTTCTTGAATACGCCTTTCCACAGAGAGGGAACTGTTAGGCTTTCTATTTTTTCCCAAGCATCCCTTTCATCTATTTTAGTTTTATAACTAATTAAATAAATTAAAAAGACAAAAAAAACAGAAAACAAATTACACCAAAACTGATAATTGCTATTACCGAAAATCAGGTCAATGATTGTTTTTGCCTGCTCTACTTCAGACATAGATAGTGCAAGATAAAATTGAAAAACATTCGGTGAAAGTCCGATCAAAACCATGCAAGCACAAAAATTCATAAAAAATCTTTTTGGATTACTTTCGGGAATATTTAACATTATAAAATTTCTTGCTACTGGTCGCTTAAAACTAGATTCTAGGGCAAATAGCGCTAGGTAAACAGGATAAGCTAAAACTGCTACTACGATTTGAGACAACTTTATATTTAGTCCGATAAAGCATAATAATAGTAAAAGCATCCCAGCTGAATTAACCATATAAGAGATAACATTGACATCAGTATTTTGCATTTAATCTTCCTTGAAAATATAACGCCTCAAACACCGGCTTGGTGAAGTTGGCGGCTTTTTTGGAACAAAAAAGGTGACAGCTTTACCAAGTCCGTGTGATTTGACTTGTTACAATGTCGTTTGCTTGAACTTGTCATGTAAAATAAGTTTACTTGCCTCAAGCTGAGACAATAGCTTCTCTTTAACAGAACTACTAGAAACTGATATGTTTTTATCGGTAAAACTCAGGCTTTCAACTCTAATAGCAAGCTCTGCATCATATTTATCACGACTTATAAAGTCTGAAAAATCAAACTTTATATGGCATACACCTGAATAATCATCATATTCAAAAGAGTACTCTGCTTCTATTCTATAAACTTCTAAGAACTGATGATATTTTTTGTCTTTAACGAAAAACGTAGTATGCAGATCATGACCTTGCAGAATTAAATTCTTTATTTTATCTTCCATCCAAGAAATATCATCCGGTAATTTTTCTTTCTTATCAGGGCGAAAGCCTATGTCTTTTGTATCTTTAAAATACAACTTGGAACTTAATTGAGATTGAACCAACTCCTGAAGAAATTGAATTCTATTTGTGTTAGTGAAATCATTAAATCGTATTTTTCTTACCGCTGCATTTCGATCAACGAAACCATGCTCTTTCATATCCTTAATCACACTACGGGAAAGCCTATCAACAACATACTTTGTTTCCGGGGAAGTATGATTTAAGCTCATACTTACATCAACATTATTGCTATCTTTCTTTAGTGTTATCTTACCCGAAAACTGGGAGGTATTTTTATCCCAGCTCATAGTTAGATCATGGCGCTCCACCTTAAATTCCATTTCAATATGATCTTGATTGCCGTCCACAGCTTTAAAGTTTGGCGCACCAAGTACTTTATAATTTGAAAATGGTTGATCCACTATCTGTTGTATATTAATTTCAGAAGGAATTGCATCGAGCAGCTTACTATCACCGCCTGCCCATGGAATGCTCTGCGTCTGGACCTTTGGGTTGTCCTCCTTAGTTCTAACTTTATCTATTAACTCCTCTAGCTCAAAAGGAGATATTCCTGTTTTAATAAGGAGTGGGATAGTATAAGATTTCTCATCATTCGAAAAAAATACACCTCGTCTTCTCAATATAACTTTAACATCTGCTCTCGTAATACCTGGCTGGCTTAAAAACTCACGAAGTGAATCCCCATACGGGAGTAAAAATTTAACATTATTCATTTACCATCCCTCTAAAGTCATTGTCTGAACAATGCACTGCTACATTAACAGACGAAGCCCTATTACCCAGAGTTCGGATGCACTTCTTAACTGAGGGCCCATCTTCTAACTCGTCATAACGAGTGAAGAGAAATACAAATTCATCTGAGAAATCTTGAGATATATCACTTGCGAAATTCAATAGGCGCTTCATGGCATCATCGTTATAGTTTTCAATTGATGATATGAAAAATTTTTGCTTATTATTACTTTTATCTATAATTCGCATAGGAATTATTGGTGATGTTAAATACTCGAAGGGGAAAACCTTACCGTGTTTTTCAATATTTTGGTCTGTGAAATTGGACGAGCTAAACGCATAATGAAAATGAACATTTTGTTCGGAAAATATTCTCTCTGCAGTTGATATAGAATTATAAATAAATGAAGCTCGAGCATTATCAACAATCTGAATATTTCCGAATTCTAATTCTTTATCCAGTATTACGCCATTAACTCGACTAACTACGTCTTGCTCGCCTTCGCGATCACCACTCAACCAAAAGAGTACACCTGCATCATTTGATTTCCGAACACCAAGATTTTCATACTCACTATTTGTCTGATCTCGCAGCTCTGAACGTGCGAAACACTCTACAGTTTCAGCAATATCCTTGAAATGTTCTTTAAACTTAGTATTCGGCGGCGAGGGATAGGGTTTTGATGTGTATTTTACCGAAATCAATACATTATCAATGGCGAAGCTTTCTAACTTACTCTTATATGAAAAGAATAAATCTATCCCATGAGTTGTTCTAGGTGATGCTCCGCTTCTTTGGTGCTTTTCAGGCTTGTTGCACTGTAAAGACTCTCCATCTGAAGGGGATGACCAACCTATCTTGTTTATAAAGTTGAGGACAACTTTCTCCCCGTGCTCGCCTATCTTCTTTGATAGTTCCCCCATATCTTTCCCTCTTTAATTTACACGACAATATTTATTAAGACTTGTAACGCCTAAGTTCAGCAGCGATTTTTATTTTGGGGTTTTTGTGCAAACATGGAGCGCAGCGGAATGCACAAAAGAACCAAAATAAAAATTGTCCGCTGGAACGCATTGTTATGCGCTTTACCACCGAGAGTAGAAGTAAATGCTGCTCTCAAACTTCCTGTGCTATGCTGCTATTCCAAATATCACGATGCAGCTTCCAGGCACCACCCTCATACTTCCAAATCGCAACGCCCTTGCCTTGATCTATCACTTGATCATCCGTGCTACTCAATGTGTACTTACTCATCTCGATGGCCGTGTCGCCATGCTGCTCTAGTTCTACG
Organism: uncultured Ectothiorhodospiraceae bacterium; assembly: GCA_945787715.1. Lineage (GTDB taxonomy): Bacteria > Pseudomonadota > Gammaproteobacteria > S012-40 > S012-40 > CALZJE01. Next base: position 5,103 of record CALZJE010000133.1, read on the forward strand.
AGGTCGAGCTTTAAGTTTTTAACACCCATATCTATTGCCACCTGCCAATATGCTTCGATATCTCGTTTACCTTGGATAAAGTCGGATCCTGCTGGCAGCAGCATCCCGTTATCAGTATAAAAGTCGGCTAAATCTGCTGCGTTACCTCGTGCTAATGTCAACTCAAAGTTCTCTATGAGAGTATTGATAGCTGGGTGAATGTCTGACACTGATGTTGTCATTAGTTTAATCTCCGTAGTCAAAGTTTACAGATTTAAGTTCAATGGATGGCCGGTCAGCAGTCCTGAGTTTCAGATCTAAAGGAAATTCTAAATTAGATTTGTAAGGATGGGGTCAACTGCCTTATCCTTCAAAGTATCACACATTTTAGGAGTCAAAAT
>CALZJE010000134.1 GCA_945787715.1 uncultured Ectothiorhodospiraceae bacterium
TCGATAAGCATCAAATTCAATTTAAAATAATCTATTTTTACAAACACTTGGCACAACGTCATAATTGCACTGCACCAAGTTCTCAAAATTGACGCATCAACCAATACAATATATATGTTTTAACAAAACTTAACACCTTTCCATCCATACCTCATAAAAGTACGAATATTCGCATGATCTTTACCATCCGGATTCAATAAAACATCCTCTCGATAATATTTCCCAAAACATGCAAGTGTCTGCTCTTCGGTCAGATCATTTAATTTTGCAAACGTGAAAATTTTGTGTGAACCTTCATTAGTACCAGCTTCATTGATAACACAATCATCATCGACTCCATTAACAAATCGACTGGGTGAGTATTGATAGTTTTCCGCAATAACATTCATAACCTCGTCAAATTCAACAGGTTCTGCATTTACCAGTTTTTCCTTGAGTTTTTTCAGCGACATCTATCATCCTCCTTATTAATTACACCTATTTTTTACGTGTAAAGACTAAAGTATTATCTTTACTCATACTTCTATTAAATTGATAACCATCAACCTCAAATAATTTAAGTTGCTCTGGATCTGATAATTGATTTTGTATAACAAAACGACTGAGTTGACCTCTGGCCTTTTTTGCATAAACCCCCATCATTTTGTATTCACCATTTTTGTAATCTTTAAATACCGGTGTAATAATTTCTGCATTAAGCAACTCTGGTTTTACTGCTTTAAAATATTCATTTGATGCAAGATTGATTAACACTTCAGTTTTCAATTTTTTTAATTGCGTGTTTAATCCTTGAGTAATTATGTCGCCCCAAAATTCATAAAGGTTTTTCCCCCTTTCGTTTACAATTTTTCTACCCATTTCCAATCGATATGGCTGCATAAGGTCTAATGGACGGAGCAATCCATACAATCCCGATAAAACTCTTAAATGATTCTGGGAAAATAAAAAATCTTTTTTACTAAATGTGGACGCGTCCAGACCAGTGTATACGTCTCCTTTAAAAGCGAGTATAGATTGTTTAGCGTTTTCTGGTGTGAATGGAGTTTGCCACAATCTGAAGCGATCGAAATTTAATTCAGCAATCTTACTGCTCACTGCCATGATTTCAGAGATATCCAATACAGAATATTTACGTGCACGATTTATTAGCTCTTGGGCATCATCTAAATTATCTGGCATTGAATAGTCTGAAATTACAGGGGGTGTTTCAAAATCCAGTGTTTTTGCGGGGGATATAACTAACAGCATAAATTCTCACATCAATAAAATTTGATCATTATAAAACATTGTTTGTGGTATTTTCATTTTTGAACATAGATGGAACAAGATTGAGATACCCGATAAAGTGATCTGATTGGTAATAATATGAAATCTAAACTAATATCTTCTGCATAAACAATCATTCGGTATAAACATTGAATATCTCCTGAATAAATTCCTCCCCACAAGATGCTTAATTTTCACTCAAATCTCGACAATGCAATAATAAGGACATTGAAATGGAACATAAATTCACCATTACTGACTCTGCAACAGGGAAAAGTGTTGATCTACCTGTTCAGGAAGGCAGCATTGGACCTCCTGTCATTGATATTAGTAGTTTATATAAGTCTTTAGGTTGTTTTACGTTCGATCCTGGATTTCAAGTAACAGCAAGTTGCCGAAGTGCCGTCACTTATATCGATGGTGAAAAAGGTGAATTACTTTATCGTGGATATCCTGTAGAACAGCTTGCGGAGCACAGTACATTTCTGCGGGTCGCATATCTGTTAATGCATGGCGAGCTGCCTACCCAAGATCAACATGATGAGTTCACCCATCTCATGGGTTATCACAACATGATGAAAGAAAGCCTTAACCGATTTTATACGGGCTTTTATCATGATGCACATCCGATGGCCATCATGGTCGGCGTTGTTGGATCTTTATCTGCGTTCTATCATGACTCCACGGATATCCATAATTTGCGGCACCGTGAAATTGCGGCACATCGTTTAATCGCTAAAATGCCAACCATCGCAGCTGCTTGTTATAAGCATTGTATAGGGGAGCCTTTTGTTTATCCGAAAAATTCGTTAAGTTATGTTGGTAATTTATTACACATGATGTTTTCAGTTCCGACAGAAGAATATGTAGTAGACCCCATCGCTGAACAGGCCCTGGAGCGAATTTTTATTCTCCATGCGGATCATGAACAAAACGCAAGTACCTCGACCGTGCGCTTGGCTGGTAGTTCCCAAGCAAATCCTTTTGCTTGTATTGCGTCAGGTATTGCTGCTTTGTGGGGCCCTGCACACGGTGGTGCCAACGAAGCAGTTTTGAATATGTTAGAAGAGATCGGAAGTGTTGAAAATATTCCTAAATTCATCACAAAAGCAAAAGATAAAGATGATCCATTCCGCTTAATGGGTTTCGGCCATCGTGTTTATAAAAACTATGATCCGCGCGCAAAAATCATTAGAGAAACTTGTCATGAGGTTCTTGATAAACTTGGAAGTACAAATGATCCTTTATTCGAAATAGCGTTAAAACTGGAAGAAATGGCATTAAAAGATGATTATTTTATTGCTCGTAAACTTTACCCAAATGTCGATTTTTACTCTGGCCTTATCTATCGAGCCATTGGGATACCAACAAATATGTTTACAGTTATGTTTGCGATCGCCAGAACTGTTGGCTGGGTTGCACAATGGATGGAGATGATAGCAGAACCAGATCAACGGATCGGTAGACCAAGACAGCTCTACGTAGGTGCAACTCGACGCGACTATCCACCATACTAGGAAGTTAAATCAATAAAGCCACCTAAAACTAAGCTTTTTTAGGTGACTTTGATGCCCAGATCGCTAGCTTGTGTCTCATTGCTTTTTGAGAAACTTGATCCTCAGGCAAAGGCACGATTACCTTATCATGCACAAGCAGCCGATAGATGTAGAGAATTTTTTCACTCTGAGAGTCAGTTGCTTCAAATTCAACCACACCACGTGATTCACCGTACTTAACACCTTCCTCGATCGCCTTTTTTACAAGTTCCGATTCATTCTTCAACTTTTTCATAGATGTCTGTATTATCTCATCGTGAACAATATATCCAGTATAGATCAATCACAGATCAACAGCCACAGAAGAAACTGACTACGCTTCAGCAACAAGTGGTGTCACATTATCTTCTACTTGTAATTGCCCCTCGCCGATATCTGCCAGTAACTCAGGCCTTCCTTTGCAGGCGTTTATGATGAGCTCTTTATTTTTCGCTAGAAGAATACCAAACTCTTCCGCTTGAACCGCATCAATATTTGAAAGATGCTTTTCTAAAAGAGCAGAAAATTGCTCGCCTAACTCCAGCATTTTATCGTAAGCTTCTGCATCTTTTTTATTATCAAACATAGTATCATCCCGATCACACATCCATTTTGCTAATACTGCCATGACAACTCCTTGATTAATTTCTTGATTAATTGCCTCGCTCTAGAATACAACAACTATACATGCATACAGTACCGTATTGAATAACCAGAGGCAACATACTTTTTAGTAAATAATTTCTTTTGTATAAGTTATAATCAGCAGTAATGAATAGTATGAGATTTTAATGTGAAAATATACCTCGCCCCGATGGAGGGGCTTGTCGATCAATACATGCGCCAAACACTCACGACGCTTGGCGGTTATGATGCTTGTGTCACTGAATTTGTTCGTGTTGTTGATCAACTACTCCCTTCAAAAGTTTTCAAACGGCTTTGCCCAGAACTAAATAATGATGGAAAAACATCTGCAGGTACACCAGTTGTTGTACAACTACTCGGGGCAGATATTGACGCGATGACTGCTAACGCAGTTCGCGCAGTGCGGCTGGGTGCGCCTGGTATAGATATTAATTTTGGCTGCCCTTCACGTTGTGTGACTCGAAGAAATGGCGGCTCATTTCTATTAAAGGACCCAAATAAAATTCATGATATTGTTTCCTCAGTTCGTCAAGCAGTAGACAATCATATTCCCGTATCAGCCAAAATTCGCTTGGGTTATGAGAACACAGATTTGGCGTTGGACAATGCCAATGCGGTGCAATCTGCAGGCGCAGATTTTATTACTGTTCATGCTCGAACAAAAGTTGATGGCTATAAACCGCCCGCAAGATGGGAGTGGATTGCAAAGATTAAAGATGAGCTCAGCATACCTGTCATTGCTAACGGTGACATTAATAGTGTTAAGGAGTATCGTCGATGTATTGAAATGACAGGCTGCGAATATATCATGATTGGTCGTGCTGCAGTCTCCTACCCTGACTTAGCCGCACAAATATTTCATGATGTCAGAAATCAAGAATACACACCACTTGAATGGCGACAAATTCACACATTGATCACTCATATGTCTGAGATTATGAGAATTGAAATAAAAGATAGATTCGCGTTAGCACGAATTAAACAATGGCTTGTTTTTTTGAAGCAAAAATATCCCGAAGCGAATGACTATTTTAAAATTGTTAAAACCTTCAAGGAGTTTGAACAGCTTGAAGATTTTTTATCACTGAATCATTCAGTTCTGGAGCAATAACTCTCAATATAGGGCAGATGTATACTCTTATAATTCTCACCAGCAATAAATCAATTTTTTAGAATTTGCTAATGCTACCTCCACCCAAGTATTTCATTCAAAGAGTAAGCAAATTAATTGCGTTGAAGATTCAAGCAATCTCGCTCATCGATTTGTCTACTTTCTATACACAAGAAGCAACTTAATTGCCTCAATAGAGTCAAGTGATGTCAATATGTACAAAATAGTCAATTTACTAACTATCCACCCCAAATTCCGGATATTTTTGGTATTTTGTGTAAGAGTCTATATAATTTATGTTGGATGCGGGTAAAGCAGGAAATCACCAAAGACTATTCGCTCAGACGTACAAGTAAAGATTAGGAAAAATAATGCAGATTCAAAAAGATAAAGTAGTAACTATAGATTACACGCTCAAGAATGACGACGGCGAAATTATTGACAGTTCAAATGGTGGAGAACCACTCGCATACATCCACAATAGCGGACATATCATCCCAGGACTAGAAAGTGCGCTAGATGGGAAAAAAGCAGGTGAATCAGTTTCGGTGCGCGTTCCACCGGAAGAAGGTTATGGCCTGCGCAATGATGCGTTAACCCAGGTTATGCCACGCGCAGCATTCGAAGGTGTGGATAATATAGAAGTAGGTATGCAATTTCATGCTGAAGGTGGAGACGGCGGCATGCAAGTTATCACCGTCGCAGCCATTGAAGGTGATGATATTACAATTGATGGCAACCACCCATTAGCTGATCAACATTTGAATTTTGATGTTGAAATTAAAGAAGTCAGAGATGCATCTGCAGAAGAATTGGATCATGGGCATGTTCATGGGCCTGGTGGGCATGATCATTAGTTTTTGATTT
>CALZJE010000135.1 GCA_945787715.1 uncultured Ectothiorhodospiraceae bacterium
TTCCACCAATGGCCGGTTTTCCCTGTTCAGTAGTTGCTGTCAAACTCGCTTTGATACCCACAAAGCCGTTATCACTATTGTCAGTTGTGATACCATCTGCTCCATTGGTTTTACTCGCGCCTTTGAGTTGTAAGGCTGCACCGACGGTTAGTTTTACATAAAATATAACCGTTTTTACTTCAGTTTCAACTTCAACTTTTGCGTTGAGATTTATCCCAATTTCGCCAGATACCGAGCTACTTTTATCGCCTTTGGTTGAAAACCACTTGTCGGAGGCAGATTTTGACCATTTTAAATCCCCTGCAATTTTACCTGATAAGTTGAGTAATATCCCAACAAGCATCTTGGCTTTAATATTATTTTTGTCAATCCCTTTTGCGGCTTGATCTTTGACTTTTTGAAGAAATGGTGCTGCCGGTCCGCCGGTTAGAATTAACCAGTCCAATATATCCGTTGTCAGCTCAAATCCTAATAATGGATTTAAATTAAGTGATAAATTTCCCGCAGAAGATACTCGATGCGCAGCTTTTACTTCTTTTAGCTCCAGATCACCAGCAAGTGTGATCTTGGGCCACGTAGGTTTAAACTCAATGAGTGATCCTGATTTTTCTTTGGTTTTATCAGTAATATCTTTTATCGTCGTGACGATCGTGCTTAATGATTCCTGTAATTGTGGTAAAAATTCATTTTGAGAAAGATCTTCCCCATAAGTCCAGGATTGTGTATCGATATCCAGTTTTAATTGGCCGCTTAATTTCCAGCCGTACTGTCCATTCGCTTGTTTCTTCGGTTCAAAATCAGCCGTTAGATCGCCAGATAATTTGTATGATGGATATACATTAATCTTTGCTGCATAATCTCCTGCGCCTTCACAGCCTTGTGTTTGGATTTTATAGACGTTGGGTTTCAGGGTGTAAGGAATGAGGTATTCTTTAACAAACTTAGGGAAAGCCAGTTTACCTTGTGGTAAATCTTTATGCTTAACACTAAACACCGCTCCACTGGAAAGACCTGAAATAGAATTTGCGCCAAAGAGTTCAACTGAAGGACAATTAGGGGAGTCGTTTGCACAACTCCCGTTAAAATTGATGTTTATCTTCTCAATATCAGAAGATTTGGATATAACGTCATAGTGATATTCTTGATTATCTTTTGGGGGTGGGCCTTCAACTAGTTCTAGGCTATAACCTCGGTCGTTATGATCACAATTAAGCACGAGGGATTTGATATCACAAAGCTTTTTTTCACAACTTTGTGTCGGGCTATTCGTGTTTTTATCACTGGTGTTGTTTGCGGCTTGTGACGACTCAAGTTGGCTTGATTTACTCATTATTGATCGTCTTTTTGGCTTGGTTCATTAATCGCAACATACGGCCACTACCTGATGAAATACCAGGGTCATTGACAATCGCAATTGCCCAGGGAAAGTCTGGATTACTGCAGAAATTATCACCAAATAGTATGCAGAGGGAGGAGTAATCGATTAAATCTTTTTCAGACGTCATTCCCCATTGTCTGGCATCGGACATATGAACTTTAATTCGTAGTATAAGATTTTCATCCGATTCCAGGTTGGTTTCTTCTTCGAAATGCTGACGCAAAAAATCCTTGATGAAAAGAATAAAATTTTCTTCAGTTGATTGGCCGAGAAGTTTTAATTGTTCTGAACGAATAACAAGCATAACCCATCGCTTTTTTGATACCTGCTAGGGGGTTAACGTTTATTGGGAATATAAACTGAAGTGAATATTGCTAAATTGTTTAATAGACAGCTTATTGTCTATCCTATCGTTGATTTAAGTGATAAATGTAAATGGAACCAAGGTCAACATTTAAGCAGGGTACATGAATAATAGTATAGTTTTCGTTTAACGCAGTGGATAGTCCAAGCCCAGTGTTTAATTCCTCGAGACTATGAGCTCATAACAATGAGCGGGTTTTAAAGTATTACAACACTACTTTTATTATTTCTCTTACCAATGCTATATGTATTGGATCTCATTAGCTTGCTCCAGCTGAAAAACAAGCTATCCTAAATGATGTACATAGCGTTTATCCAAGGCTTAATTGCAACGCGTGTTTTATCATTTTATACAGATTAATACCTTTCATAACCATCGGTTGAAAGCAAATTCTGGTACTTAATTGCATACAATCTCATATTTTCTTACTGAGTAGAAGACAAAAATTATGTCGTTTTCCCTAGAACTTGTTTGACTGATCAGTACACAGGAGATTTTAATGAGGAATAAATTGATTTGGATTATGGCAATGGTGGTTTTGTTACTATCAAGCTCTGCGGGCGCAAAAAATGTAGCAGGTGTTGATATTCCTGAGTCGGTAACACTGGAGAATGGGGCGTTAGTTAAGTTAAACGGTGCTGGAATCCGTAGTAAATTTTTCTTTAAAATTTATGCTGCAGGTCTTTATCTGACTGCTTTATCCTCAAAACCGGAGCAGATTTATTCCATGCCTGGTGGCAAAAGGATATTTATGCAGTTTATTTACGATGGTGTGTCAAAAGAAAAATTGGTTGACGGTTGGAATAACGGTTTTGAAAAAAATTTATCTAAAACCCAATTGAATAATCTTTCAGAAGAAATCGAACAGTTTAATAACGTATTCACTGAAGCGAAAAAAAATGACCAGATCGTACTCGATTTTATACCTGAAGTGGGAACAGAAGTTAGGATAAATAACACACTAAAAGTTAGCATTAAAGGATCAGAATTCTACTCGGCATTATTGAAAATATGGTTGGGTAAAGAGCCAGCAGACAGCGATCTTAAAGAAGCGCTTTTAGGGCAATAATGCATTTTATCTCTTCATATTACTATATTGCACTATGAATATAATTTGTTCAACTTGTCTCTAAACAAAAATCAGCAAAATCTTTAAGCCAGTGATTCACCGGAGGTTGGGATCGATTTTCAAGTGTCACCAACAGGAATGTTGGCGTCAAATCACCATGGATGGTTATTGTGTCTTCAAAATCGGTCCCAACCTCCGGTGAATCCACTGCATGCTGAACTTTGTTTAGAGGCAAGTTGTTCAGTGTAAATTTTCATGATTGCTTTACTCAGCACGATGTTCAGAGCGAGATACTAAATTTACGATGAATAAAATCATGCGAAATGACTTATCCCAGAATGACTCTTTGCTACTTAAAGCGATAAATCGTGTTCAAACACATTATATTGAAAAGGATAGCTCTACAGATTTCTATGATGGTTTATTAGATGATATTTTAGCACTTACCGAAAGTTCATCTGGCTTTATTGGTGAAGTCAGTGTTAATTCTGAGACTGGTTATTCACTGACGATCCATGTTAGTCGTGATTTATATGAATACAAAGCGAGTCATCAAGAAAAGCAAACATGGATTGAATTAAATTTATTTGACAATATACTTGGTGAATTATTAACAACAAAAAAATTCGTCATAGCCGATAAAAAAACAATAAAATTAGGTTTTGAAAAAATCCCAATTAACACACGAAGCTTAACAAGCTTTATGGCCTTGCCTGTTTTAGCTGGGAAAGAGATTATTGCAATCGTTGGTATTGCAAATCGAGTCGATGGATATACTAAAGAAGTAGCAGACTTAATTTTACCATTATTGAGATCTTATGGCCATATACTCGAAGCATTCCGCACTGAATCAATTCGTAATGAAGCAGAAGCACGATTACAGGCTCTTGTAGAAAATGCAGTTGATGTCATTATTGTCATCGATGAAAAATGTATAATTCATAAAGCAAACCCGGCATTAGAAAAGCTACTCGGCTTCAAAGCAGAAGACGTCATTGGTAAAAATGTCAACACACTTATGCCATCACCCTACGCGGAGAATCATGATAGTTATATAGAAAATTATCGTAGTAGTGGGATTAAAAAAATTATTGGAATCGGCCGCGAGGTTTATGCACAAAATATTACAGGCAAGTTGGTCCCTGTTGCACTATCAGTGAGTGAATTTGAAGTTAATGGTTGCCGGTTTTTCACGGGAATATTACACGATTTAACTGATAGAAAAGCAACTGAAGATAGATTGCGGGAAAGTGAAACAAGGCTTTCGAATGCTCAACGAATTGCGAATCTTGGTAGTTGGTCTTGGGAAAGACAAACTGGAAAAATGTATTGGTCAGATGAAATATTTCGAATTTTTGGTGCTAATAAACAAGAATTAGAGGTAAATTACACCAATTTTTATCATCATGTCCATCCTGATGATATCAGCATGTTAAAAGATGTAGAAAAGAAACTTTTTCAAGGTGAAAGTCGGGAAGTTGTTCATCGAATTGTTCGCTCAGGTAGAGAAATTCGTTTTGTAAGGCAGTTTTCTGAGGTCGAATATAACGAGGCAGGAAAACCAGAAAATATCAGTGGCACTATGTTGGATATTACAGCGCTAAAAGAGACTGAGTTAGAATTGCTCGCTGCAAAAAATCAGGCGGAGTATGCAAACGAAGCAAAATCAGAATTTTTATCTCATATGAGCCACGAATTTCGCACACCATTAAATGCCATTTTAGGTTTCGCTCAATTAATGGAGTTTGATGCCAGTATCTCCGCCCAACAACTAAAACGTGTGGAAGCTATCTCTAAAGCGGGTAAGCATTTAAGAACACTGATTGACGGAATACTGGATTTAGCAAAAATAGAAGCCGGAAAATTCGAGCTTTCGATAGAGCCCATTAAAGTTGCCCATTTGATTGACGAATGTCGGAGTTTCATCAAGCCGCTGGTAGAAAAAAGTCATATTAAAATTGACATTAAACCGGACGAGAACTGTTGTTCAGATTTATATATTCTTGCTGACAATACGAGGATGATGCAAATTTTACTAAACCTTTTATCGAATGCCATTAAGTACAGTAAAAAAGGTGGTTCAGTCACCTTAAGTTGTAACTCAATGGAAAATAATATGTTACGTGTGTATGTGGAAGATACTGGAAGGGGAATAGCAAAAAAGGAATTGGATTTACTTTTTAAGCCTTTTTCAAGACTTGGAGCCGAAAAAAGTAAAGTCGAAGGTACTGGGATTGGATTAAATATCACTAAACATATCGTGGAATTGATGGGTGGAAATATCGGTGTAGAAAGCGAGTTAGGAAAGGGAAGTACATTTTGGTTTGAAGTGAAAATCGATACTAACCGGATCATGGGTGTTAAAGATAGAGAAGTGACTAAAACAAAAATTAGAGACGTATCATCACTCCACTTGCCTGGTGAGAAAATAAGCTATTCAGTACTATTAGCTGAAGATAATATTGTGAATCAACTAGTGTTTGAAGAACAGTTA
>CALZJE010000136.1 GCA_945787715.1 uncultured Ectothiorhodospiraceae bacterium
TGCAACAGGCGTGGCAACACAAGACAATGTTTTGCGAATGAATCACTTCATTGGCTTGCCAGAAATGGTGATGAACTACTTCAGGTTTGTTGCAGAAGAGACAAGACAGTGGATGGCAAAACTTGGTATTACCAAGCTTGAAGACCTGATTGGCCGAACGGATTTGCTTGATATTATTGAAGGTAAAACTGCAAAACAACGTGGCTTGGATCTTAAACCTCTACTTTCAAATGGCGGTATTGATCCTTCAAAACCACAATACTGCATTAACCCCAAAAATGAGCCATACGATAAGGGTGAGCTTGCTGAGCAAATGGCATTAGATACAGCCGAAGCAATCCGCAACAAATCAGGCGGAGAGTTTAGCTATGACGTTCGCAACATACACCGCTCAATGGGTGCAAGGCTTTCAGGTGAGATCGCCAAACAGCATGGCAACCAGGGAATGGCAAAAACACCAATCACGTTGAGACTTAATGGTTCTGCGGGACAAAGTTTGGGTGTATGGAACGCCGGTGGTTTAAATCTCATCCTTGATGGCGATGCAAATGATTATGTTGGCAAAGGCATGACTGGTGGAAAAATTGTTATCCACCCACCACAAAACAGCGCATTCAAAAGCCAGGAAACAACGATTATCGGTAACACCTGTTTGTACGGAGCAACCGGTGGCAAACTTTTCGCGGCAGGACTTGCAGGTGAACGTTTTGCAGTAAGAAATTCAGGTGCACATGCTGTTGTTGAAGGCATTGGCGACCATGGTTGTGAATATATGACAGGCGGGTGCGTTACTGTTCTTGGTGAAACCGGACTTAACTTCGGCGCAGGTATGACAGGAGGCTTTGCTTACGTACTTGATGAGAACAAATATTTTGTTGATCGTTACAACCACGAGCTGATCGATGTCCACCGAATTTCAACAGAAAGTTCCGAAGCATATCGAAACCACCTACGTGATGTTATTCAAGAATATGTCAATGAAAGCGGAAGTGAGTGGGGGCAACATATCCTCGACAATTTCTCGGATTTCATCGGAAAATTCTGGTTGGTTAAACCCAAAGCTGCCGAGCTGGATTCATTGCTCGACACACTGCTTAGCGCAGCATAATCGTGAATTATAGGTTGTAAGAATATGCGAAATAATTTTCAATTCATTCAAGTAAAACGAATGGATCCGACAAAAGTAGCGGCCAAAAGCAGACTGAAAAATTTTGACGAGATCTATGGTCAATTTGATGCGTCAATTGCTAAAGAGCAATCAGAACGCTGCCTGGAATGTGGGAATCCCTATTGTGAGTGGAAATGTCCTGTTCATAACTATATTCCTAACTGGTTAAAACTGGTTGCTGACGGACAAATTTTCGAAGCCGCTGAACTCTCTCACAAAACAAACTCATTGCCAGAAATTTGTGGTCGTGTATGTCCTCAAGATCGTCTTTGTGAAGGCTCATGCACACTAAACGACGGTTTCGGCGCTGTAACAATTGGCTCAGTTGAGAAATATATTAGCGATACTGCATTCGCCCAAGGCTGGCGGCCAGACCTTTCCAAAGTGGAAGATACTGGTAAAAAAGTCGCCATCATCGGTGCCGGACCAGCAGGACTTGGCTGCGCAGACGTGCTGACTCGCAACGGTGTTCAGGCCGTTGTTTTTGATAAATACCCTGAAATTGGCGGCTTGTTAACATTTGGTATTCCTGGCTTTAAACTGGAAAAATCCGTTGTTGAAAATCGACGTACAGTCATGGAAGGAATGGGTGTCGAATTCATGCTAAATACTGAAATCGGTAAAGATATTCCTTTTCAGGATTTATTGGACGAATACGATGCGGTCTTCCTGGGCATGGGTACTTATAAATATATGAAAGGTGGATTTCCAGGCGAAGATCTCCCTGGTGTTCATGAAGCATTGCCTTACCTGATTTCAAACACCAACGAAGTCATGGGCTACAATATTGAAGGTGCTTCTTCTGAAGAAAACAGGTTTGTCGACTTAAAAAAACAACAAGTCATCGTGCTTGGCGGTGGCGATACGGCGATGGACTGTAACCGCACCGCAGTGCGACAAAAAGCAAAAAAAGTGATTTGTGCTTATCGTCGTGACGAAGAGAACATGCCTGGCTCAAAGCGTGAAGTTGCCAACGCAAAAGAAGAAGGTGTTGAATTTCTCTTTAACCGTCAGCCAATTGAAATTGTAGGTGACGGCAAAGTTGAAGGCTTAAAAGTTGTTACGACAGAGTTAGGTGAACCTGATGAAAATGGTCGTCGTCGCCCTGTAGCTATCGAAGGATCTGAAGAAGTAATTCCAGCAGATGCGGTTGTCATTGCGTTTGGTTTCCAACCAAGCCCGTCTGATTGGTTTAGCGACTTCAATATCAATGTTGATGACTGGGGTAGAGTTGTTGCTCCAGAAAAAGGAAAATACAAACACCAAACGACGAATCCAAAAATTTTCGCCGGTGGTGATATGGTTAGAGGATCAGATTTAGTTGTTACCGCTGTTTACGAAGGCCGACAAGCAGCAGAAGGCATTCTAGATTATCTGGAAGTTTAAAATTACATTGCAAGAGGCGGTTTACAAACTGCATCTTCGTTTATATCGAGATATTGAATCATGACAGAATTAAAAAACGATCGTTTTCTCCGCGCATTAAATAAAGAACCTGTAGATTACACGCCAGTCTGGATGATGCGCCAAGCGGGTCGCTATTTACCTGAGTATCGCGCCACACGTGAAAAAGCTGGTAGCTTTATGGATCTTTGCATGAATGCAGATCTTGCTTGTGAAGTAACACTTCAACCTTTGGAGCGTTATCCATTAGATGCCGCCATTCTGTTCTCTGATATTTTAACAATTCCCGATGCAATGGGATTAGGGTTAAGCTTTGAAGCAGGCGAAGGACCAAAATTCAGCAATCCTGTTCGCACAGAAGCTGATGTTAAAAAATTATTTGTCCCTGACCCTGAAGGTGAGCTTCAGTATGTGATGAACGCAGTGCGTACTATTCGCCGTGAACTAAACGGTCGTGTTCCATTAATCGGTTTTTCTGGCAGCCCTTGGACACTAGCAACTTACATGGTTGAAGGTGGTGGCACTAAAGATTATGCAAAAGTTAAAGGCATGATGTTTGATCGCCCAGACCTAATGCATAAGTTATTAGAAACAACCGCTAAATCTGTCGCTTCATACCTAAACGCTCAAATTGCTGCAGGCGCACAAGCCGTGCAGATTTTTGACACATGGGGCGGCGCACTTACACCTCGTGATTACAAAGAATTTTCATTACGTTATATGCAACAAATCGTTGATCAACTAACGCGTACTAGCGAAGGCCGAAAAGTACCTGTCATCCTTTTCACTAAAGGTGGCGGCGCCTGGTTAGAAGATATGGCAGCAACAGGTTGCGACGCTTTAGGTTTGGATTGGACGGTTGATATCGGACAAGCGCGTGCTCGTGTTGGTGATAAAGTTGCACTACAGGGCAATATGGACCCAAGCATTCTATACGCTTCATCTGAGCGAATTCGTGAAGAAGTATCTTCAATTCTTGCGAGCTACGGTAAAGGCTCTGGCCATGTATTTAATCTTGGTCACGGCATACATCAATTTGTTAATCCAGAACATGCCGGTGCGTTTATTGAAGCGGTGCATGAATTGAGCAGGCCGTACCACCAATAATTTTTAGCAATAAATCCTAGCCCCTAAAGCCTGACAATGTTCAGGCTTTCTTTTATATAAAAGACGAAGAAATGTCCTCCTTAAAATGCATCAGCTACGGCATATCTCAAATCAACGAATGGATAGGTAAAACCATCGCCTGGTTAACCCTCGGCATGGTGCTTGTCACATTTACCATAGTTGTTATGCGCTATGTATTTAACGAAGGTTCAATTGCGCTTCAAGAATCTGTCATCTACATGCATGCCATAGTTTTCATGCTAGGCGCCGCTTACACACTAAATCATGATAGCCATGTGCGTGTGGATATTTTTTACGGAAAAATGTCACCACGAAAAAAAGCAATGGCGAATCTATTTGGTAACATTTTTTTCCTTATCCCGGTTTGCAGCTTTATTTTATGGAGCAGCTGGGAATATGTTCTTGATGCCTGGGAAATAAAAGAATCATCGCGCGAGGCCGGTGGCCTGCCCTGGATATATCTATTAAAAACTTCAATTATTTTTATGGGCTGCCTGCTAATCATCCAGGCAATTGCTAATATTCTTTCTAATATCTCTGACATTTTTACAAAACAAGGAAGCTCACAACAGCCTGAAGAGGGAGCAAAATAATGGAATATATCGCTCTCTATATGTTCGCTGCAGTGTGTATTGTGTTAATGCTGGGTTTTCCTGTCGCATTTACACTGGCAGGCACATCATTAATATTTGCATTGTTTGGTTACCACTTAGAAGTCTTTGATGAAGATTTCTTAATGGCATTACCCAACCGATTGTTTGGCATTATGACCAATGAAACATTAATTGCAGTTCCACTTTTTGTTTTCATGGGAGTCATGCTAGAAAAATCAAAAGTGGCAGAAAATCTGCTCGACAGCATGGCTGGTTTGTTCGGAAAACTACGTGGTGGTTTAGGCATCTCCGTGACATTGGTTGGAATGCTACTCGCAGCTAGCACCGGCATTGTTGGCGCGACCGTTGTCACCATGGGGTTGCTTGCACTGCCAGTAATGATGAAGCGTGGCTATAGCCCAAGTATTGCAACAGGAACTATTTGCGCATCAGGAACGCTAGGACAAATTATTCCACCTTCCATTGTACTTGTATTACTTGGTGATGTTTTATCATCAGCCTATCAGCAAGCACAGCTGGATCAGGGAATCTTTTCCCCTGAAACCATGTCGGTTGGGGACCTTTTTGCCGGCGCGTTAATTCCCGGCTTGTTACTCGTCGGTATGTATTTAATCTATATTATTAGCCTGGCTTTTTTTAAACCAGACAGTATGCCAGCTTATGAATCGTCGGATTCAACAGTAAACACAGCTCGAATAACAAAACTACTTTCAGGCCTTTTACCGCCACTATTTTTGATTTTTGCTGTGTTGGGTTCAATCATGGGCGGCATAGCCACACCGACAGAAGCCGCCTCAGTGGGTGCAGTTGGCGCTATGTTCTTGGCGATTACACAAAAACAATTTAACTTTTCGATTCTGAAAGAAGTCTCTCAAGATACAACAAGAGTCACAAGCATGGTGTTCATGATCTTGATTGGCGCTTCTATATTCTCGCTTGTGTTTAGAGGATTTGAAGGTGACGAGCT
>CALZJE010000137.1 GCA_945787715.1 uncultured Ectothiorhodospiraceae bacterium
AAATTGATAATCTTCATCGGCGAAGAAACAGGCCGAACGATTATTTCCTCGTTGAATAATGTGCCAAGGAATTCCTGGTATTGATAATCTAGCACGTCGGGGCATTCATTTTCCCTTTTCTTTTGATCTAGGGTCTCAAGAATAACAGATTAATCGTGGTCTGTCCCCTATTACTCTTTAACTACGCTTAGTTTAGCCATCATCGCAAAAATAATTTGCGATACTCACCTTCTTCTTTTTTTAGCTATTAAATTTCACCCTTAGGTAGAAAATAAGTGCGAAAAATTAGTATATAAACCTATTTACACTACAGACAATCAAAACTTAAAACCGTCATCATAGAATCACCGTTAAGCTGGTCTTTATTGAAATGGATCAAAAGGTCGACTTACATCGTATTGCTGCCAGTATTGCGGTTGAATATTAATCAAACCATTATCCATAAACCCGCTAACTGGGTGCCCAACAGGGAAATCATATTTCCAACAAGAGGTAGCTTGATTGCAAGACTCAGAATTAGATAAAGAACCTACTGTATTTGAATGCGCGACTTCCCAAGGAATAGCATATGGGTTTAATCCAACAGATGTTGGAACTGCTGAGTCAATCCCCCACAGCTCGATTTCTAATGATGAAATATAAGCTGAATTAGCAACATCCAAAGATTTCCAACAACCATTACCTATTAACGATACAGGATCTAAATCACCACATGCAAATGAAACAGATGATTGAGAAGCATCGAGAGTTGCAGACCAAACAGAAGAATGCCCTGGAGTTTGCGTATTAAAAGGAATTAATTCTGACTGATTATCATTAAGATGTGCTGGAGCTACATGTGTAACATCAGCCCTATTCTCATACCAAGTACTAACTTGGCATTCTAATGTCCCATGGCTATGACATAAAAAAGAAATACGATCCCGATCAGAAAAATGACTTAAATTATCAAAGGCAAGAATGTTAAACTCTTGCAACAAGCCTAACAACGGCCTATCTCCGATATTATTATCATAATCTGGAAGATCTACCGCATTATAAAAATGAACTACCGGAATGACCTGATTTGCAGAACTACTTAGTTCTTCCGAATACCGTTGCGCACCACGCACAGCTTCGTCATATGAATTCAGGGATCCATTTACATATACATAGCCATAATATGCTGCATAAGTCGCAGCAGCCTCAATCGTAAGGTTATCAATTTTTCCTCCAGGCCATACTAAAGTTGCTTCTCCATCTCTCCATTTGGTTGCTTTACTTCGCTGTTTAATAGTAGAGTCTGCATTCCCTCCATGCCCATAAAACTCTAATACAGACTTTACATCTACGAAACTTTGTTTATACCTTTCCACAGCGTCAAGATAAATTGCCATCGATTGGTAATCAAACGAAGCCCATGAAGTTCCCGTATCAATTTCAGAATTATAATTCCTCGTAGGATCCATTATGTCCGCATTATTTGGATTTTGACCAAAACTCATGATAAACATTCTTTTTACAGTACTCGGATTACCAAAGGTATCTGTTGCTTGTTCGTTTAAAAGCACTAGATCACCGAGAATTCTCAAATTTGGATTCATTTCATCCAAAATTGGACTCCAAGGCGCAATTGCTACATATTTATGTGGAATCCCATCTATTGATGTATTTAAATACATATAGTCTAATAAACCCTCTAGCTCTGGATGACCACGGTCAACGGAGTTCCCAGATGAAGACGTCACAATATTTTTAAAATAAACCGGCTTCCATCCAGGCAAATCCCAAAAATGTTTTCTATAGTTGGGTTTACCTGCGTTTTCCCAAAATGATCGTGTTAAAAACTTGCAATAGAATTCAACCATTTTTTGATTCAAGTCATCTTCTTTGCACACCACTCCCTTATCAACTGAACCTCTCTCTTGCGACCATTTCGGATTAATAGGAATAAAAATATTTATATCTCCAACACTAATTGGAACGTAGTTTTTATGCTCTATAACAGAAGGTAATTGTAAACTCTGAGAAGATACTTTTAGGGGAACAAACAACGCAACTGTAAAAATAAACCCCATGACCAGACTTTGCCAATTTCTACAAGCCACTCTCATTGCATTTCCTCTCTTTTCTATCATATTATCCAGATTCAATTTTCGAAAACTATTCTAAGCAAAAAACCATAGTGTTGTACTATCACACATCATTCAACAGCAATTTTAAATCCCATACCCATAAAAGAATACGCCAATACGATTGGTAAAATTGACAAAATAATCAGCGAAATTATTATTACTACAAGTTTGGATTTTACATGACGCATAAAAAATGCATATACACTTGCAAACAAAATCCATTGTAAAAAATTTAGCAGTAAAGCAATGCCTTCAGAAAATATACGTTTTTTTTCGGAATCAGAAGCAACAAAAAGATATTCATACGGAAAACATGCGTTATTCCAATAATGTAAGATAATTTGAAACGGAATTGGAATAAAATTATGCCCAGCATAAGCTAGGAAAGGAAAAAATATCGACAAAATTAGCAAACAACTTAGAAATATAACACCATTGATTAAAAAATTTTTCATATTGTAAGAATGTAAATTAAAAATACTAAATTGTTGTGCTAATTTTCATAGATGTAAGCACGCTCTTTACAACCTTAACTTATCTTTATTCAGAGTATCTAAACAACATATGCCTCCGCATGCCCACACTCCTGCTGTACCTGTCCCGTTGTAGAAACATGAATCTTTTTTCCAGCCATTTTCGCGGCCAGAAGCATACTAGTCATTTCTTTATAACCGCTACGGCCTTCTTTAATAACGATCCAACTATTTCCAGTATCATCCACATTCGAAATTCCTTTTAACTGGGAAAAAGTACATGGACGTCCGTCAGGACTGCTAATTACACCAATATCTTTATCCATGAATGAACCTGCACCAATCGAGATTGACGATAACATAATTAAAATCGCGATTGCAGCTACAACTCAAATATTCTTCCTAATATTCCTAGACTTCAAACTAACTCCACGTTGATTAGCGCTCCGCTAATCAAATCTAAAACCAGTCGATAATCCAACTGATCGTTAAGTTCATTTACTCTTATTCAATGAACGGTATGGTTAATAAACTTCTAGTTCTGGTTCTCGTTTTGATTGGCTAATCGCCAATGAGCACTTCTGCTTCATAATATTTTCCGGAGCCTGGATAGTATCTTAATATACCATTTGAAGGGTCACTGTGATCAGCCGAAATATATTCATATTCAAATTTATTATTTGGTTTCATGTTTCGATTGTGCTTAGAACTAATTTCTGTAGCTAAATAACTAAGCCAATCTTCCGGCGCCATAGTGCTGGGAAGTCTAAAACCGATTTTGTATCGTTGATCGCATGCAAAACCTTTACATTTTCTTTTTCCTTTTATATCACTCATTTCTTGTATATAAACAAAGTGCGACTCAAGAACCCAAATTGATTCTTCCAAGTCTATTTCTTCGTACCGTGAGCAGCCTACTGTGACAACAAATATTAATAGAAATAGAATGATTTTCAATATATTCATAGCATACTAAACGTACATTATTTGTTAATTGAGTATACTGCTAATAATTGGCACCATGATTCCCCAGTTGTTGACCCATGCGACTTCCGTAGTTTTTTTAGATCTTTCACCGAATTCATTTTCTACTTGTAAAGAAACGGATAATGGTGATTTATCTAATAGATAAATATTCTTTTCAGATCCAAAACCGTTTGGAATAAGGGATTCGGCTTCGGTGCTGTAATAGCAATACACCGCAGTTTCTATTTCTTCGCAAACCTTTATGTTTCGATCAAATGTCCAGACGTAACTACTTATATTACCGGTTGAGCCTTCTGCATATAGTTGAACTGGTTCGCTGCTTGGAAGTAGAGAAGAGCTTTCTGTGTTTACCCCATAGGAATCAAAGAACACTAATTTGGAAGATATGTTTGGAACGCCACAATTAACTCCATTTTCTTCTATAGTTTTTCCTGTTTCTTTGATATATACCAAGCCAGGTAGAGATGATAGTTCATCACTAAACTCAATAATATCTCTTGTGTTGTTTTCGGTAGATACATATGTATAACATCTTGCAGCAATTGCTCTACCTATTTCATTATCAGAAATAATAAGATTGTTAAGAAAGCCATCAAATTGAGTGTCAGAGAAATCCCCAGTCCCATTCTCCCCAAGATGGCGGTAAAGGGTATATCCAACTTGGTTATTATGTAAGTCCATTAGTTTTTGGTATTGTGTATTGGGATCGTTTGGGTAACTATCATTACTTGAGTCTACTTCATGTGCATCCATTAATTTTTTGCCCCAATCTCCTCCTAGTATTCGTGTGAAAATAGCTGTGGTTTGTGAGTGCCTAGCTGCGTCCACAATAGTGTTTCCATCATGGGCTTGGGTAAAGCTTGATTCAGGAAATAAATTCCTTGCCTTTTCGTGCGCCTCGTTCATAGCTGAATTAAGGGCTTGAAATTTGGCGGCCAATTCATTTGGATTTAAACAGTAATATTCGTTATCAGCATTAAAATAGTCGATTATCACGTCACGCTCGGCTTCGGTTAGATGGGGTATGTCTACACCGACAAATTCATATAGGTCAAGAATGTCTGCAACTTCTGTAACAACTACGCATTCGAGAAAAAAGTATGCACTGCCAAGCATAGTTGCAGTATCTATCAACAAGTTTCCAGCTACATCGACTGCATCACCTGCGGTATCGCCTGTCGAATTTATCACATCTTCTACATCGTTTACCCTATCTTCAACCCAATCGACTAAACTTGCGACAGCTAAGTTATTTAAACTAAGAAATATCACTCCGCAAATTAATAGCAAATATTTTTTCATATCCAAATCTCTCATGTCTGTTAGATATTTAGGGATAAATTATTCAAGTTGTGTCGTTTCACACAAGATACAATAATCATTCTAATTTTGGAATTGGCAATTAATTGTTGACGTTAGGAGCTTAGCCTTTATCAAGTATTGTATAAGTATTGTATAAGGGGACAGACCACGTTTTATTCCTAATTCCCAACTTCCTTTGGCCTACCCGCCTTTCCTTTTGTCACTCGTCTTCCCAGCATTCTCTCTATC
>CALZJE010000138.1 GCA_945787715.1 uncultured Ectothiorhodospiraceae bacterium
CTAATGGTTGCGTTACGCTTTTAGTTTGTCATTACCGTATTTCGTGGCAATATTACTATTTTTTTGATCTGCATAGAATTAAACAAATAACACACAAACCCAATTTTCTTAATGTATTGTCAATATATCTAATTCTTTGATGGCTGCGCCACTAGCTACTGGTACTTCGGAGCAATCATTTAAGTTACTATAGTTCAACGATACTTGCCTAGAAGTGAGTGCCGCTCCAAGCAACATAGAATACATTCCCTTACATTGTTCTGGAGTTTTATTGCCGTGAACTTTATTCATACTACACACTAAAAATGGTCCAGGCTTGTAACGCAAAGAAACTGCTACCCATGCCATTTCATCCCCCCAAATCTTTACTTCTTTGGGTACTCCAGTACAATTGACTTTTGCAAACGATTCCGAAACAATAAGAAAAGACAAACTAAACAAAAAAACAACTAAAGCTTTTTTAATTCTCATTTGGACACTCCTAATTCAAAAAATCTCTCATTAAATCTATAACCAAACTTTCCTTAACTAAAGGATTTCGGCCAGCATTTATTTCTACATCATCTGCAACATTATCTTCATCGGTATCATCTTTTAACGGATCAGTGTGATAGACATAAACCTCGTCATAGTCAGATAATGAATCACCATCAGTTGATGGTAACGATGGATTGGTATTAGCAAGATATTCATCAAGGTTAATAACACGATCACCATCTAAATCCCCGTCTGCGTCACTCGCATCTTTCGGATTCAAGCCATACTCTAATTCCCACTCATCGGGCATATCATCATTGTCATCATCACTATCTTTCGAATCAATTACACCATCGTAATCAAAATCGATTGAAGACATAATCAGGTTATTTATATGAGCGGCAATTGCGTCTTCATTCAGCAATGGATTTCGACCAATATCTACTTCATCGCCATCAAGCATGCCGTCTTTATCGGTATCATCTTCATTAATATTTGTGCCTAGTTGATGCTCTGTTGTGTTATTTATGCCGTCGTTGTCGGCATCTAAGGTGCCGTCAAGATAATTTAAAGGATCCAGGTTGTTAGTGATCTCTACTTCGTCAGGGATCTCATCATTATCATCATCACTATCAATAATGTTGGGGGTGCCATCTGAATCAGTGTCCAATATTTTTTTAGGATCCACATAACCCAATAAGTTATGTTCATCATTACTAGCGCTGGGTTCGTAAATTACATAGATTGGTTTAGTACTTTGTAACAAAGTACCTGCAGTGGTGTTCATTCCATTTGTTGGGTTGCCAAAATACACTTTGCCAGGATGATTTTCATTACCTGTGCATGTCTGAGAAGTATTGCCTAACGTTACCTCGGTATCACCTTTCACGCAAACTACTGTAATGTATTGTGTATCCACAGGGATGCCGAAATCAGTAGCGAAATATTTTTGACTCAAAAATGCGGTGCTCTCTCCGTCGTCGTCATCAGCTATTTGAATCGCTGCAATGGGTTTATCTGCTGCTATGTGAATTGAATCACCAAGGCCTTGGTCGGCACCACCACCTATATTGACAGCATAACGATGGCCTTTATTCAGAATGATATTTTCTAAAAAATCACCGTTACTTGCATAAATATTAATTGTTGTAGCATCTAACAAAGCGCCAACTATAACAGCAGATGATTTAACACCCCACAGATCTGTAGTTGCTGGGGGAACTGGGTATACGCTCCCATTTTGGTTAGATGCAGTGTGTGAAACAATAATTGGGAATTCTAATGAAGTGATTGTACCTGATACCGTTACGTCAGAGCCTGCTGTAATTTCTAACACTTGGCCCTGATATGCTGTGTCATTATAAACCCCCGTTCCATAATTGATGAGGATATTCGCATCACCATAAGGGCTTAATACAAAATATGTCTGATTATTACGATAATGTGGTATTACAAACTCCGTACCCGAAAAACTTGCGGGTACTGGCATATCTGTCGCGTTTTTTTCGCCGCCAATCGAAAACGGCCCTGTCCCCGATATCTCTGCGCCTTGTACCAAGTCAGGCGCAGGAATAATACCTAACTCCCCATTGTTTAATAATAAGGATGTCGCACCAACGGTGATCGTATTGTTATCGACAAGACTCACCACATTGAGTGGGTTATTCACCAGTTTTGGATTAACAATATAGTATCGATTGCTTAAAGTGGATAAGCCTGAATCGTCGTCAGCGTTGTCACCAATTCCGTCATTATCTGAGTCTGACCATTCTGTAACATCCATTGGGAACGCATCGTTGACGTCAACAACGGTGTCGTTGTCATCATCCAGCTCAATATTGTTACCAATGCCATCATTATCTGAATCTAACCATTCTGTAACATCCAATGGGAAGGCATCGTTGTTATCGTCAACGGCGTCGTTGTCGTCATCTAGATCTGCATTGTTACCAATACCATCTTTATCAGTGTCTAGTGTTTCTGTCGCATCCAGCGGGAACGCATCACGGATATCGTCAATAGTATCGTTGTCATCATCTAGATCCGCATTGTTACCAATTCCATCTTTATCAGTGTCTAGAGTCTCTGTCGCATCGAGGGGGAACGCATCGTTGACATCTGCAATAGTATCGTTGTCGTCATCCGGATCAGTAGTGTTATCAATACCATCGTTATCTGTATCCAGCAATTCTGTAACATCAGTAGGTTGTGTAGCAAACGTCAGTTGATTTGAATCTATACTTTCATTTCCGAGCCAGTTAGACGTTAGTTTAACTACGTACTGTTGGCTATGATTTTCCGCTGCAATAACATATGGCGGTTTATCTAAAATTATTTTTTCTGTTTCATTGGGCCCTGAAGTATTTAACCGAGTTACATACAATGTATAGTTTTGCGCATCAAGTTGTTCTTCCCAATTTATAATCAGCTGGTTTTTTTCGTCTTTATCCAACGTGATTTTAGGTGCATTTTTTGGCGCCTGCTGTGTTGGATGCGTATTCTCCACATCACCGGGAAGACCACCGCCACAGGCTTGCAAGAGAATGACACTAACAAGTACGATTATTCGTTGTATTATTTGCATTGTTCTCATTAAATTAAATTTTAAATTTATTATAGTTTTGAGGCATTCTGATGAATTGTGATCTATTTCACACGTTGCTATAAAAACTGTAATTTAATTCACACGTTCATTCGTAATCTACTGGGTAAGATAGTGATGTTGTTTTTCAAAATGCGTAAATTGTATAATAAGTCCCTCACAAAACCAAAGAACAATTATTCTCATTAGACATAAAGAATTAGAAAAGATGGACATAAATGCGGGTGCCGTCTGGTTCATACAGCGATTTGGCTCGGCTGTGACTCTTAATCAGGGAAATCTAAGATGGCAATATATGGGTGCTGAGATGGACACCCCGTTACCGGCATCGTAATGTGCCAAACTTGAGTTTTCAACCAACAAGCGAACGGGGAGTCCAAAATGAAATATAAAGGCGTGTTTTGGTAAGCCATCAATATTTACTGTGCATTCAGCGCTATTAGTAATGATGTATTCATCATCGATGTCACCCCCGGCAACAAGGCCGTGATCACCCATCCATTGTTTATTCCCTATCGAACTTATTGCGCCAGAAGCACAAGCGCGTAGAATTTCATGTTGCATGCAGATGGAACCTTTATACTTTGATTTACAGGTATTTTGTGCTGCAAAATAGGTTGAAGCTATAGGCTCAACCGGGCTAATGCACCCATTACCAAATGAAACCATGTTGTCGACACATTTATTGCTTGCAGTGGCATCGTGAATTGCTAAACCCTGCACGAGGTAAATTCTGTCTCCTACAGCATCAGGAACATAGTTTAGAATAAAACCAACTGTGGCATAACGTGCGTTGTTAGGGAAAGGTCGCGTTGTGTCAGCACCAAATTCTGCGCGGTAATGTGTCCACTGATCTGCAGCAGGCTCAAGACCTTTAGCCGGATAAAACCACCAGTACCCATCTTGTTGAATTTCTGTTCCATCACTGGCTCGTAAACGCACAGCTAAATAGATAGTGCCAGTTGAACCAGTACTTTCTCGATTAAACGTACCACTCACATAATATGTTTTATTGCGATCAATGGTTATCCAGGATGTGCTGGAGCCCCAAGTCACTGCGTGTTGAGGATTTTGGAATGCCTGCTCACTAGCAGGTCCATTATCAGTATCAACTATTACCAGGTCACCTGATGATAAATCAGTGATTGCTTCCCAGCCCATCGTGCCTGCTTCTAATGTAGAGTTAGGAATGTAGTTACTGCCAGTTGTGATGGTTGATTTGTTTATATAATTTTCTTCAATATGCATCTTTTTATGATAGGTTGAATCGTGATCGTGTGCGTTTATTTTTTCGTCCAATGTATCACTGCTTGTATTAACCTTTGAATCCACTTCACTCTTGTTGTAATAATTGTTGTCATGATTATGAGTATCCAATTCTTCATGGGTTTGGTTAATTGCATCTTTTAAGCTGGTAAAGTTTTGGTTGACCTCATCAGCCTTGGCACTGGTATCAGGAACAAAAGTTGTTAGTGCATCGTCGGCAACAATGGCGGCTGCAGCTTGACCTATGAAAATTGCAGAAAGCATGGTCGTGATTGTAAAAATTCTCATGATATTAGAGCTCTAATTAAATAAATGTTAATCTCTGATTGTCAATGCCGGGGCGCGCACAGGCTTGATCATTCACACGGTCTATCCATCCTAGTTTATCTATCACAAATAACTAAGAATATTAAAATGAGAGACTATAGAATTTTGCCATATTATAGACGGGATTGTAAGTAACAGCCTTGATCAGAAAATGGACATATTTCAACTCGCCGTTTGGGATTTATGCAACAGAAAAATGTTCTTACATAGAATGCGAGCAAAAGAGAATTTCTATGGAGCAAGAAAAACCAAACCAAAAGTCTAAAGGCAAATGCTTCCGGGTTGACATATTTAATCAAAAACTAATGATCATGCCCACCAGGCCCATGAACATGCCTATGATCCAATTCTTCTGCAGATACATCTCTGACTTCTTTAATTTCAACATCAAAATTCAAATGTGCAATGTAACAGGAGTAGTTGCATTAGAACTCGAAGTACTAAAAGTAAAAAATTGTACAGTACGCATTTTCTTCAGGAATATGAGCGGATTCACACGGCCAAGTAATTTTAACAAGATCATGAGTGTGCCTGTCATGTGTAGCACTAACACAAGCGCAATGACGCCAAATTAGCTAATCATGGGGAGAATCATCCCAAAGCCCTGAAGAGAGGATGTTTTCGCCGTAAATGCAAAAACACCAATTGGTACAACGTGCATAACAACATTAACCACTTCCATCATGACTTTGTTTAGCCTCTCGGCACCTTCGGCAATGGGGCGCCCTGCTTCACCAATCATCAAAAATAGATTAATTCGCAGTGTGATTGAAAATTATTCGAATAATAGGGAAAGCTTTCAAACTATGAGCCAGAAGAAAACGGTAGATCCAAAATTGTGGCCGCTGTGTGGAAAGCCGAATAAATGTACACGAGCGGCTTGTAATGCAGCTGAGAATTCCTGGTGCTCGAAGGTGGTCTTTTCAAAAGATTTGTTGGATAGCGTACCTGAAGAGGCGAAGAGGAAGGCTTGTATTTGTTGGGAGTGTGTGGAGGAAGCAGTGTAACCAGATCAGAAAGAGGTGGTGCATTATACGAGAACTACCTCCCAGAGTTTTCGGTTGGATGATTTGTAGATTATTCGCACAATGCAAAGTACTCGTCCTATTTATACAATGATGTTCATTGAGAGCATCATCAACACGATTGCAATGCTGATAGATAACTCTCAGATCGGGCACGTGGTTCCAGAGGGAGCAGCAATATGTGAGAGAACCGATTTTCAATGAGTTAATGGTCTTTAAAGGGTGTTTTTATA
Organism: uncultured Ectothiorhodospiraceae bacterium; assembly: GCA_945787715.1. Taxonomy (GTDB): domain Bacteria; phylum Pseudomonadota; class Gammaproteobacteria; order S012-40; family S012-40; genus CALZJE01. Next base: position 5,931 of record CALZJE010000138.1, read on the forward strand.
GCACTATTTGGAGTTCTGTTTAGGGCAGCCCTCAATATTAATTAATTTGCAGCCGATACACAAATAAACTAAACTTAGCTAAGTTTAATAAATGTGAGGAGTGTTAAATGGGTACTAAACAAGTGAATATGCATGAGGCAAAGTCGAGATTGTCAGAGCTTGGAGAGCTAGTATGGAAAGGTGAAAAAATTGTAATAGCCAAAGCTGGTAAGCCTTATTTAGATCTCTATCCACACATAAGTGACAGTAAGCCTCGTAAACCTGGGCGTTTTAAGGGTGTAATCAAAATGAGTTCTGATTTTGATCATACACCTGAAACCATTATTAAAACTTTTGAGGGTGAGTAATGCGAAGATTATTATTAGACACACACACTTTTTTATGGTGGCTTACGGACAGTAAAAAATTAGGGAAAAATTCGCGTGCTTTGATCAGAGACTCAAAGAATTTCATTTTTTTTAGCGCAGCGAGTGGATGGGAAATTTCTATTAAGAAAAATCTTGGAAAGCTTGAAGCACCTGAAGGAATGGATAACATCGTAGAAGAAGAAGGCTTCGAGCGATTATCTATATCAGTTTTTCATGCTGAAAGAGCAGGCGCTTTACCATTAATTCATCGTGACCCTTTTGATCGTATGTTAATTGCCCAGGCGCAAGCAGAAGGTCTTGAGATTATTACCGCTGACGAGTTTATCCCTCAATACGGAATAAATACAATTAGTGCGGCGGCTTGATATTATAGGTCATCCAACATAGACGTTAACTCGTTGCTGGCTGTCGTCGCGGAGATTGCAAACGGTTTGATCGATGCTCACCTGGTGGCCATGTGTTTAAGAAGCGAGCGGCAGTAGAAGGCAGAGGTGAAAGTGGTGGTGATCGCACGTTGTTGGCTTATTGAATAGGAAAACAAAGTTAGCCATGGAGTGTTTTAAGCCTACCTGAACACTAATAAATCTACAGTGCAGAAATGGGAGCAAGGCGCGAAGAAACCGAACGGTCCATCCCTAAAACTGCTTAACCTGGTTGCAGAAAAAGGACTGGAAGTGCTGGCTGAACAAATGAAAATAAAGCCCTAAGCGGCAGAGATGCCTCAGGGCTTTTTGTTGTGCAGTTCTATCCGAGCGAATTACTGTTGCTTAAAAAAGAGGGGGTTATGCTGAACGAGCCTGCTCCCCATTCATTTTCTGATCAACGGAAAAGTAAATTGCTGCCTAAACATTGCTGGATTGATACAAGCATCGACAACTGGAAGTGCCTCGCAGCCACCACTTGCCAAGTTTATCACTCATTGACGCTAACAAATCAATTGGGCCGACGATTCTTCCAAATTGCCTACCAAAATGTTGCACTTGCTTAACCCAGTTATCTTGTTGAACACCTAGCTTCTGCAGAATTGGCTGAATATGATCAGGTATTGCCCCCTTTTTATCTTCACGAATGACTCTTCCTGTCCAATCGGTTAATTCTAAATAATCCTGTAACGAGAACTGAATTCCTTGTAAAGAATCATTAGCCATGGATGAGTTGCCGATAAATGGAAATAGAGGTTTTAAGTCGATTTCATTACCGCTAACATTTTTTGAACGAAGTCGTTCCTTAGTACTAGGTTTTTGTTTTACAGCATATTCAGCAATTCGTTTTTGTATGGATGTGAAATCGGAATCTTCCAATGATTCACTAATACCCGCTCTAACAGGATTTAAATCAACATACATCATGCATGTTAGTAGTGCTGTCTCGTCCAATAGTGCTTGGCTTTTAAAACGACCTTCCCAGAAACGTCCCTTACAATTATCTTCTTTATTAGACTGGCGTGCAATTGACTCATTCAAACAGCGCATAAACCAGCTTATGTCAGTTAAGCGATTACGCCAGGTTTCAATGATTTCATTAACCACAGTGAGCTCAGCTTTAGTTAATTTTTCGTTCTTTTTGTACCGGTCAACAATCATATGGCCGTTGAATAACTGATACCATCGATTAATCACTGCGTCATTATTTAAGTTGCTAGCTTCCAAGTCATTTATGTGTAAAACAAGGTGGTAATGGTTGCTCATAACAGCAAAGGCACATACATCGATACAAAAAATATTTGATAGTTCTTTAATTTTATCCACAATCCATTGCTTACGATGATCATAATTTTTTCCAGAAAAACGGTCATCTCCGCATAAAAAAGCACGTCGCACACATCGAGCGATACAGTGATAGTAGGGGGTGTCACCTGGATGTATTTGTTGTGAGCGGGCGGTTGTCATGGTTTTGGGGCCAGTGATTGGTGATGATTGTATATATTACATTCTTGGAAGTGAGATGGCAATACATGGGTGCTGAGATGGACACCCCGTTACCGGCATCGTAATGTGCCAAACTTGAGTTTTCAACCAACAAGCGAACGGGGAGTCCAAAATGAAATATAAAG
>CALZJE010000139.1 GCA_945787715.1 uncultured Ectothiorhodospiraceae bacterium
GGTGAAGGTGAAGCCGGTGAAGTTCATTGGATTAAAGAGCATACCGGTGAAATGGAGCAGCGAATGGAACGGATGGAAACGTTGCTGCAACAGATTGCTAAAGATAAAGGCAAAACATAAAAATAAAGTGATTTGATTTTTTACAAAGGCAGCAATTCAACATAGTAAGTTGAATTGCTGCGAACACCCAAACGTGTTGGTTATCTAATCGTGTAGAAATAATACCTGCGGAAGTCTGCCAAAGTGCACAAGACATGACGTAACGCCATTATTCCTATTGCCATACATCATTCGTTTTCTTAATAGAGAATTCAATTTGACTATTTATTGAGCTCAATTAATACTATGTAGAGACAATAGTGAACTAAATCACAACCGTTTTTACTGAAAATGAGTAAATTATATTGACGAAATAATTTCGTTGTACAGATCGCAGCACTAAAAATAATAATGCTACCTATGTCTAATGCAAAGCAAATTTTAACCTTGACCAATAACTCAAACCTGACACCTTTCCATCCTCAATCTCTGGAAAAATAAACTGACAATATCTAATTATATACAACCATAATTCGAATAATTTGAAAGCATTAAATATGGAATAACGACTGATTGGGCGCGACCGTAATCACAATAAAATAAAGCAAACTAATATGATTAATTTTGTAACTTTATGGAACAACCATGTAGGACGTAGTAACGTTTGCGATTAGCTAGAGTTTGAAAATCAATGCGCAATGAGAATGGCTCAGGCTTTGGAAAATAGTGGAGTAGCGCTAGCAGGTGAAAATTTAAAACGCTGTTATCATATTTAAAAACCAACTGAAAACCGTTCAAAATATTGCGGAAAGAATTCATGCTCTAATTGAGAAACACCGGAGTCTGAATGGAAAGGTTTTAAAAGACGGAAAAGTAAACCTGAAGTTATTGGGTGTGGTGTTCCGAGCGGTTATCGATCCCAATGATCCCACATTATACAAAAGTGGATTTCACGGAAAAGGTGGGATTAAGGATGGATTACGTGAATGTGACTATAAATTTTGTAAAACGAATCCCGATTGGATAGAAGCAAGTAGAAAGCACGGTTTATCGTTTTCATCCACGACAGAACATGCTGTGTTTACAATAGAGTTTCTAAGTGGTTTCCAAAAGAAGGGAACTAAAGTTGAGTGTGCGTACTGGATATTTGAAGACAGTTAATGGATTCCAGAAGGTATGGAGTTTATCCAAGACCCCAAAAATGATGCACACTTTCTCCTAGCAGTAGTAGAACCGATGTTAATAAGTGACTTGGTTAGCAAGTTGGAATCTATTGCTATTAGAATGGCTGTTATGAACGATTTGCCATTAAAGGCTTATGAAAATGCTTGAATTCGACGAAGATGAAAAAAATGCCCAGATTTTGGGTATCCATTACGCCACAAAGATTGGTAATAAGTTTGCCATTAACTTTATGTCATCTAATGAAGGTGTCTCTACCTCCAAGCAGGCAGGCAGTAGAGCTTACTGAGGTATTTTGGAAAATGGTGGACCTTTCTATAGAAGATAACGAAAATGATGTTTCAGTCGAAGGGATTTCTGATCTTGAATTTTGGATGTATAAGCTATTTAATGACGTTTCCGGATACATATCGAAGAAAGGGTTTAAAAAGCAATGGGATGAAACTACTGATAGAGTGAAGTCCGAGTGAATTATGCATAACGAACGAGGTTAGATTGTGCGAGCAGCGTAAGCGCGAGCCACAATCTGAACCGGTTTGTTCTACAAGATCGAAATGGTGCCTGGCCTGAACTATTGGATTTATTAACATAGAAGGTTAATAATACAGTTATGCAGGCCAGGCACCCTTTTCTAAGAATGTTAGTACAATATATGGCCAGAGAGAAACCGCAACTCATCATTTAGACAACTACACCTTAGAGCATAACCCTCAATTGCCACAGACAGAATACCGACAAACCACGATCAATATTTATTCAAGGACTACCGTCTTCCTACTTTCCCGCTTAGTAAGTAATCAATGAGTACTAGTTCTGGCCAAAATGGAGTTGCTATTCTAAAAATACGCTAGATAAATGTGCTTTTCTCAGTTCCACTGATAATAAAACTATTTATAAAATTTCAGTGTCGAAAAATTCTCCGGTTGCTGAAAACCAAAGGTATGACAATGACAAAATTACTCAATACAAAATCTTTTTCACCAGCCTGATAATAATCACAATCATTAGTTTTCTATTAACTGCTTGGGTAGAAGATCAAATTTCACTCGAAACTCTTCAAAGCATTCAAATCTCGACGGAAGATTCTGTTAATGGAAACATTCCTACTGAAAACAGAACACATCAGTTTAAAGCCAAAGGTCATTTTCTTGATGAAAGCATCGCTAATATCACGAAACAAGTTGCCTGGAGTGGTGACGAAACATTGTTCAGTATCAGCAATAATGCAGAAACCAATCGGCTGGTTACAGCAGCCGCCCGTGGTACAGCACATTTAAGCGCAACAACAAATGGAATGACTGATATCACTACCCCTTTTTCTGCATGCCTGATCCTTTTTCTATTACTTTCTCAATCAAAAACCAAGTGAGCTAGTGCGATTACGGTGTGAACCAAATCACATTTAGTTTTATTAACTCTCTGTATACTAGAAATCACTTTTTAATAAAGAAAATAGCGTCATCTCGCTGTTTAAACGATAAAAAAAAATAAGCCTATGTTACTTCTATTTAAAAAATAGTTATCGCAATCGTGGGGACTATACAGCGACTAAAAGTTTTTATACTTAAGAAATAGCTTTAATTAAAAAAATAGTCCAAACAAAAAGGAATAAAAGTTAATCGTTATGAATACTAATAATAAACCGTACGATGGCCATTTAATAAGCGAATTAGGGGTTAAGAGGTATTTAGAAGGGCGAAAAAGCCAACAATTTTCTAATCTCAATCTTTTTCACGACATTCAAAAAAATCAAAAACCATGGAAAGATAAAGCATGCTTTGGGGGCTGTCACAACATGTCCTATAGAGCTATACACAAAGAAGCTTCCTGGTACAGCACAGTAAAGTCAATTAATGAAATTGCTGGCCCTGTCATAGCCGGCCTTGTCGATGGCGTAAAAGCCCAAACCATAGGCCAAGCTCAACTATTGGGGGCAGGCATAGAAAGAACAGCCGAAGGACTTCATGTTTTAGGAGCGAAAAATTTTGATGACGTTGGCGCCGAGAACATGGTGGTTGCGGGTTTATTGGATTCAACATATAAAACTTTGGTTAATACCGATTTGACTCATATCGCTAATCCCTTGATGCAGTGTGTCACGCTCATAATAGACCGGTATGTTACCGCTATCCCAGAATGGGTTATTGAAAGCATGCTAAGAAGTGGTGCAATAGCCTTTCCAGAAGGCTTCGACAAACACACATTTTTAATGGCAGCAAAACAAGGTGTGGTTGAACTATCAGATATCGAAGAAGTGGAAAAAGCGGCCAGCGCAGTCAATAATGGCGCTACGCAGTTTGTTAGTAAACAGGTGGGTAAAGCGCTTACCGCAAAAGCAATGTCAGCAATTGCTTCAGCAGTTGCCACGAATATCGCTAAACAAATTATGTCTGAACCAACGGATAGAAGATTAATAAACAGTCGCTTAAACGGGATTCGTGAAAAAATCAATTTAGCAAAAGGTAATTTGGCATCGGTATTACTAACACTCCTCAAAGCGCAGGGCTTTCTCGGACATTCCGCGCAAGCAAGTCGGCGATTAAGGCAAGATTGCCCAAGAACATGGTCTATCTTGCGCAATAAAATGAACGGTGCGGATATGATATTTTTTTTAGTACAACCAATGATTCAAGAGTATGTTGATAGATTAACCTTGTTAGAAAAAGAACCTTTAAAATTTACTAAAATTATGAGCGCGTTATTTAAGGATCGTGAAACAATAAGCATTTTATATCCAACATTTAAAAAATAGGCGCATCAAAATGCAAAACATTAGGATATATTTTTCTATAATATTATTTTCAGGCATTTTATTTACAAATAGTGAACAGGTTGACGCTAAGGAATATAATAAATCAGGCGTATCAATAAGCACTCCAGCCCAATGGAAGCTTGGCGACGATAGTCATTTTTTCGGGACACGAACACTTTCTTTCTTAATTGGGGAATACTCTTTTGTTAAGATAGCTGTTTTTCCAATAAACGAAACCTCGGCGAGAAGTTATAAAAAACTTAACTTATCTGCATATATGAACAGGAATTTTATCCCACGCATTACAAATTATAGTGAAGATTCTTACAAAATAATTAGCAAACTTATCTCAAGGCCTCCGTTCGAAGGTATTCAATATCGAGTCTCTTATTTTATTCCTGGCCATGATGACGTTGAAGTTGAAGCTTATCTTTTGACGTTGGATATGGCTAAAATAATAGTGATATTTCACACAAAAAAGAAAGATCTACCGATTGTCGTAAATGAAATACAGGGTGTTTTAAAAAGTATTGAATATATAGGAAATTAGTTTTTATAGGAGCAAACCCCAACACATTTACATAAAATGGAGTTATTTACGATTCCTTTAGCCCTTAATCTACAACTGTATTGATAGCGGGTCATGCATATCAGCACAGCAAATTTGCTCTAAACCGCTGCATTTATGCTCGCAACTTGTGAATTTTTGGTCATGCACAAATAATCGAAGACCAAGCGAGTGTTTCGGTTCAGCTGCCTCATTTTTTGCGCAACACTGTCGGCAAAATTTTTGGATTTAATGATTCCAATCACAAAACACCGCAGGCGAGAAAGTAAAGGGGTCAAAAGTAAAGGGGTCACCCATTAGTCAGCCCCGGTCAATAGACAATAGTAATTTGTGAACACAAAGTGTTTTTCTTTGTGTTTATAAATGACTATTAGCTATCTTGCAT
>CALZJE010000140.1 GCA_945787715.1 uncultured Ectothiorhodospiraceae bacterium
CTAACATTATATTGAACCGCAGCTGCGACCTTAATTTGTCGCAGCTGCACCTATAATTCCGTGAGTAAGAAAAGAGCTTATAAAAACAAAAAGTTAATGGGGTATGCTTTTCGCACTTTAAACGCAGGTGCGTGTATAAGTGAAAAGGCAACAAAAACACTGATTAATTAAACAGCAATGGCCATTTGATGCATTCTATAAAGAATTTAATATTGGCCTATAAATTAATCTCAACGCTAATATCTCGTATTACCTATGATTATTAGGTTGTGTGTTTATTTGATTTCACTAACTTTTTATCTTTGGAATCTCCTTTAAACCTTCGGATTATTCGACTAACCAAAATAGCAAGTGTAAACACTTTTTCACGCTTGATCTATGGTTATTTTTATTCGCTTTTACAATTTTAATTAATTTCTTCCGTAGTAGATATTTTGACTTCTGATTGGCTAACCTACGCTGTTTGAACACTTGCCTACCATCTTATATTTAATAAATTTATAAAAGCAAATTTGGAAGTATCACAGTTGCTATAATAATCTCAGGTTTATAAACTGTTATTGTTATTATTTCCGGTTCAGAAATAGCACCTTCGACATCATATGCTTTTAATGTGATAGTACTAACACCGCTATCGGTGGGAGTAAATGATATAAGGGGATAGGGATCACTCAGATTGATGTTTGATTCGTCATAGAACGAAGATGAAATTGAGCGTATGCTAGAATAACTATATTGATAAAATCCAAAATAATTATTGTAAGACTTTCGATCCTCCCAATAATACGGCTCGGGTCCGTAAGTGTTAGAAACAATACCGTTTTCGCTATCGCTTTTCCATAATAGAATTGAAATTCCAAGGCCTTTTGGGTCAATAGAATCAGATGCATCAAGAGATATTGGTTGACCATAAATACTAGATATAGAGTTCTTGTTTACTTTTGCAACAGGTTTAATGGTCTTAAAATACACTAATTGATTTTGTTGTTTATCAAATTCAGCTTCTGCACTTGCGTATTTTTCTTGCTTAAAGACTGATGTTTTAAGTGGTGTATTATCTTCAGTGCCTTCTGGTGTATTCTCAGATATAGAAACAAATTTATACGTGGCGTCTAAAACTTTTAACCTAATGTTAGATTCCGTTACTGATCCGAAGTTAAACCTTATTTCGTCGTATATCTTTGCTCCTATAGCGTTATTATGAATATCCATTGCCATGGCTTCGCCAGTATTTGGATTCTCTCCCGCTTCGTGAGCAGCCATAAATAACAGCCCCCAACTGCTGGATTTAAACGCTGCTGAAAAACGAGCTGTAACATACGCATGGCGAAACGCATCAGCTCTATTGTCATAGTATCCAGGTTTTACGCCTTCATAACCTGGAACATTTTCGTCATCATATATAGGAAATAGAGTAACTGGTACAGTCTTTCCTTCATCATTTATCGTATTTAGCTTTGTTGTCAAGGTTATAAGTGCTGCGGGATCGGTGACATATTCACTCCAGTTGTCCTTCACATACGCTTTAATAACTGCAATCTCTTCTTTTTTTAATTTTCCTTCAAGAAAGGTTAAATCAACTTCATCTATGGCAAGTGCCGCTAAATCATCTAAAAATGGGAATGTATTTAACAAATCTTCCCCTATTTCATCAACATCACCTTTCAAAATATTTATTGGTGCATCGGTTATTAATTCCACACCGGCGTCTATTGTTTCTCCCCCCTCATCCCATAAAACTTCAATTGCATCAATGACAACGTTGTCTTCAACCCATTCCACTAACCCGGCATGGGATGGATTGGGAAATACAACAATAATAAACAGTGCTATCAATAATCTTTTCATGTTATCTCTCTGCCTTTGCATCACTCATTGGGTATTTTTTTGATACAATCTATACGTATCATCACCGAAGCTATTTATCGTTTTTTCAATGTCAAATATCGAATTATCAAACTGAACCGGATTAACATATTCCTTAAATTCTAGCCCACCTGTATAACGAATTTCAGCATGTACTAATTCTTCATTATTCAGAAAAATCAAATGGGTCCAATATTTATCATCTCGGTTTATTTGAAAGGGCATAGCGTTGTTACATTCATCAATGTTCAACATAATCAAATCACATAACGTTGTTCTAGATTGAGGTTCAGTAAAAATATAAACACTATCCCACTCAAACTCAGTTATGGTATTTAAATTAACTTCATCATTGTTTCTATCGCTGATCAACTCAATCAGTTTTTCATCTATTGGACCTACTGACTCTTTTGGAACCAAATAGCTTACTTTAATCATTTTTCGAATGGAAAAAATTGAATTTAAAGGAGTGACAAGCTCTAAATGTAGAGAAAATATTCCGTTCTTATAAAGATGCCTCTCAGCATGAATAACTTGTCCTTGATTACTAAACGCTAATACAAAATCCGAATCACCATCATAAATTCTTGGCGTATCAAAGTCGCAATCATTGACATCCACCTCTAAATCGCGGCAAATGATTTCTTGACTAACATTATACCCCCCATAAACTACGAATTTTTCCCATTCAAACGCGGTGATTTTTTTTAAATCGAATTCAGTCGATCCAGATGCTATTTCTTCGCTAATAGCTCTAGACACTTCACCCTCAGGCTCGTCGAACAAACCACATCCTGATACAAATAGGCTTGTTAATATAAAAAATAGTGTTCTATTTTTTATAAGTGCTTGCAATGTATAATCAATATTTCCCTCGATACTAGTTTTAATTTTGCTACATTTGATATTGAAAAATAACATTTAATATACCCTGCTCAGCTCACACTTGTTACAGCCTGAACCGCAAATTTAAATACTTTTCCAGCTTACTAATAACAACTGCAATATAGATGTGTTTTCCTTAGCAAGTGTATCTTCCGTTCCGGTTGGAAATCAAAATTGGAAAATACATATTTTTTAAAAGAAGCAGATTGCTAGAGAAATTTATCTCTGCCTGCTAGTTCATTTCTATTTCTATTTCTGGTTTAAACTAATTTAGTAACAATCCACTTATTATTGCTATCAACGCAGGTTCATTAACAGCGGGATTTCTGCCAATTTTAACTTCGTCATAGTCCTTCATGTTGTCTTTATCTGTATCTTGACTTCTTGGATTAGTGTTTAATCCATATTCCTGTAGATTCGTTAGGTCATCACAATCAGCATCATTTTGAGGGCCTGTTCCATAATAATATTTATTTAGACTAGCACTACATAATTGAGTTGTTTGGTTTGCTCTATCATACTGATAATATATAAATGGAAAACTGTTTTTATACTCAAAGCCATCAGCCATTGAATCCCCGTCAGAGTCCCATGCCGTTATCTTTGACCGTAGTTGACATTCTTTTTTATTTGATAAACCATCGTTGTCTCTATCAAGATTGCCGTCGGCTGCACTTGATGGTACAAAACCTTCTAACACCTCATAATAATCTGACATGCAATCGCCATCAGTGTCATAAGCATTTGGATTTGTTTTCCAATTAAATTCTTCGAGGTTGAGTAATCTATCATTAAAATTACCTACCAGGCTTTCCGAATCGTGATAGGCATCTGTTGGGTCGTTAGGGTTTACGCCAACATAATCCACTTCAAACTTGTCATCCATTCCATCGCCGTCTGTATCATTATTTGATGGATCGGTTTGGTGGGTATTGAGCTCAGCAATGTTTGTTAGTGCGTCGTAGTCTGGATCTTCACTGGCGTCGTTGACCAAAGGATTCAGGCCGTTTGTGACTTCTACATTATCTGGAATTGCGTCGCCATCTGTATCTTTGAGATTTGGATTGGTTCCGTAACTGTATTCCTGAAATAGAGATAAGGTATCACCATCAGTGTCGCCATTAAGTGATGCAGCAGAGGCGACCGTTGTTGGGCTTAAACCGTTATCAACTTCATAACCATCATCTAAACCATCCCCATCCGTGTCTGCGAGAAACATATTAGTGCTGTAAGTTGCAAATTCGTTGTAGTTACTTATGCCATCACCATCGGCATCTAATGATGCATCATTCACATCGAAACGATCAAGACCGAATGCTATTTCATTAAGGTCCGGTATACCATCGTTATCGGAATCAAGGTTAGGATCTGTCACTTGTCCGGTTAAGATTATGTTTGAGATGACAGACCCACTTCCTGTTACTGCAGGAGCAGCATCAACCAGTGTGTAATTTACTATTACGAATGACGATATGTTTGTTAAATCTTCTCTCAGAACTTTGACCGGTAAATGAATAATTACACCGCCTTGGATAGCCACCAAGTTTGGTAGAGGTGTGATAACTGCTTTTAATAAGTTGTCGGACGTATGTGCTGCATAGATGGTATCGCTATTAATTAAACTTGTAGAGACTGGAGCGCCGACCAATACATCAGTAGCTGAGTATGAGACATCCATCGATAACGTGATAGCTTGCAGTGACACATCACTATTTAGTGTTACTGGAATCAACACTGTTTCACCGAGACGACCTTGGCCTGAACCTACAGTTAGTGTTGGCGCGGCAATAAGAACTGAAGTGAATAACAAGCTTATTAGGCCTACTGATATGCTTTGTATTTTAGTATTCATATTGTTTTCTTTGT